>RFPF01000230.1 GCA_009926295.1 Planctomycetia bacterium | reverse complement strand
CGGCCGGGCGTCTCCCGACGTCCGCTCCGGCACGATGCCCATCATCGGGCGTCGCCAGGGTGGAAGCGATTCGGCGAGCGTCGCCCGCACCTCGACCCGCGCGCCGCCGCGATCCGCGACGAGGTCGACCGCGTCGCCGGCATACCGCGGCGCGAGCACGTGGCGGAGTTCGGCGATGCGGGTCACCGGCCGGCCGTCGGCCTCGACGATCGTGTCGCCCGACCGGAGGCCGGCCCGGGCGGCCGGCGAACCGGCGCGGCAGGTCGCGATCGTCGCGGGAGACGTGAAGGGATCGCGGGCGGCATACCCGATGCCGAGCACGCCGGGGGCGAGCGTGCGGCCCTCCTGGAGGGCGGGCAGCACGCGCAGGATGTCCTCCAACGGCACCGCGAACCCGATGCCTGCATCGTAAAGCTCCGTTCCCGTCGTCATGCCTGCCGTGTCGGCCGGCGCGGGCCGCCGCCCGGGGCACGACGAGATCCGTCGCGGTGTCGATCTTGAGGAGCACGAGCCCGCGCGCGAGATCCCGGCCCACGACCCGCCCTGCCTGACGCCGTCCGTCGGGCAGCACGACGATCGCCTCCGGCACCGCTCTCGGGACGGCGAACGACGTGGTGACGACCCAGCCGTCGGCGGCGACGACGGTTCCCGTCGACGGGCCCGCCGCCGGCGCAGCCTCGGGGCCGGCGGCGGAGTCCGCCGCGGCTCCGACCGGCTCGATGCGCACGACCGCGTCGGCCACCGCGGCGACGGCGGCCTTGAAGGCCTCCTCCTCGAGCACCGCCGCGTCGTTGGCGGCCCACGCGACGGAGGTCCACGCTGCCGCGGCGAGGGCCCAGCCGGTCACGACCCGGGCGGCGTGCGGCGACACCATCATGGCCGCTCTCCCCGAGGACGGCCGCCCAGGTCACACTCGACGATGACACCGCCACGCACCACGGTGATCTTCACGGGGTCGCCCTCCGCCGCCAGCGCGAGGGCCTGCCGCACCGCCGAGCGCGACGAGACCGCGCGGCCGTTGATGGCCACGAGCAGGTCGTCGGGCGCCAGTCCGGCCCGGGCGGCGGCCGAACCGGGGATCGTCGATTCGACGAAGGGCGGGGTCTTGTCGAGCAGGTCGGGCACGAGCACCACGCCGAGGTCCCGGGGATCGAAGGATCCCGTGGCGACGGCCGGCGGCGCCACCGCCTTTCCGGCGAGGATCTCACGGTAGCTCTTCGAGACCTCGGCGGCGGGCAGCGCGTAGTTGAGCCACACGCCGCTCTCGGAAGCCCGCAGCTCCTTGCCGAGAACGCCGACGAGCCCGCCCTCGCGATCCACAAGCGCGCCACCCGGCGAGCCGGGGTTGTTGGTCGTGCAGTCGAGAATGTAGACGTCCCCCCGAAACGGAGCCTCGTACGCCCCGCGTCGGGCGGCCAGCGGGACGAGCGCCGAGATCACGCCGTGCTGGGCGCTCACCCGCTCATCGCCGACGGCGACTCCGAAAAGGTTCGAGAGCGCGAACACCCTGCTTCCCGGGCCGAGCGGCTCCCGCTCCTCGAGGACGAATGACGGCAGATCGTCGCCCTCGACCGCGAGCAGGGCCAGTTCGCGGTGGGGATCGATGCCCCGGAGCGCAGCCCGGAACCTTCGGCCGTCGTCGAGCACGCATTCGATGTCGTCGGCGTCGAGCACGGTGCTCATGACCGTCACCACGTGGCCTTCGGGAGAAACGAGCACGCCCGTCTGGTAGGCCTCGAGCCCGCGCACGCCGCCGGCACCGTAGATCTTCACCACCTTGCGCGCCGCGGAGGCGATCACCTCGCGGGGCGTGGCGGCAGCCGCCGGCATGGCGATCACGCAAACGCCGCAGGCACCGCAGAGCCACGCGCGGCGAGACACAGCCCCGCCGCGGCCGAGAAGCCTGCCGCTCACGATGTCTCTCCCGGAGCCGCTTCGAAGCGGACGTCGTCTACGTGGAACGTGCCGAACGGGGCGTCGCCGTGCCTGACCTCGATGAGGGCGGGCATGCCCGGCGGTCCGTCGGCACGGCGCTGCAGCCGCAGTTCGCACGGGTCGGCATCGGGCGCCGGCCAGAGGTCGATGCCGCGGACATCCCCGGTGCCGTCGACGGCGAACCGAACCTCGACGGCGGCCGCCGCGGTTTCCAGCACGTCGACGAGTTCGGTGGCCGCCGACGGCCCGAGGTCGGCGGCAACGAGTGGCTGCGTGCCCCAGTAGCTCGTGCGCCCGAGCCGGGCGGGTCCCGCGACGAGGAGCCGTCGCCACAGCACGAGCGCCGCCAGCATGCCGCCACTGCCGGGCGGACTCGGGTCGCCGTCGAGCTCGCCGGAAGCGTCGACCTCGCTCGTGCCCGTCGGAAGGTCGATCCTGCCACGGCTGTCGGTGAGCACGATCTTGAACGGGGCCCCGGTGTCGAGGTGGCCGCTGAGCGTCCACGCCGCGTCGGCCGAAGCCCACGTCGCCGCCCGCGCGATGTTGGCTGCCACGCGGTCGCGTTCCAGCACGTTGAAGTGGTGGTTCGTGAATCCGCTGCGGGCTTCGTAGAGGTCCCTGACGGCATCCGGGAGTCGCGGCGGGGTGACGGCACCCCCCTTCGGCCCGCGATCTGCGTCCTTCGGCGGGCGATCCCCGTCTGGGCCACCCTTCTCGAGCGCCTCGTCACCGGCGGCCACGATGCGGGCGAGTTCGGTTGGACGGTGCAGCCCGGCGAGTCGGACCGCGATCTCCACTCGGCGCCCGGAGCGACGGAACACCACGGGAACCCGCCAGCCCGCCGGCAGCGTGGCGAGCACGTTCTTGAACGCGTTCACGGTGCGCACCGGCCGGCCGGCGATCGACACGATCTCGTCGTCATACCGAAGTCCGCGCCGATAGGCGTCGGACGACTCGAGGATGTCGGACACGACCACCCGGCCGTCCTCGTCGGTGGCCACGGTGGCGCCGAGGGTGGCATGGTCGACCAGGCGTCCTCCCCGGAGGAAGCCGAGAAAGTTCCGCACCTGGTTGGCCGAGATGGCGTAGCCCACGCCGACGTTGACCCGCCCGCGCTTCTCGAACGACGCGCGGCCGTTGATTCCGATGAGCCGCCCGCGGGCGTCGAACAGCCCGCCCCCCGAGTTGCCGGGATTGATGGCCGCGTCGACCTGCAGGCAGTCGGCGTACTCGAGGATCGTGCCTGCGGGGAACTGGTAGCGGTGCACTCCGGACACGATGCCGGCGCTGATGGATGGCCTGAAGTCGGTCGCGAGGAGAAAAGGGTTGCCGGCGGCGAAGCAGAAGTCGCCCACCTCGACGAGGTCGCTGTCGGCGAGTTCGGCGCTCGGAAAGTCGTCGCGGCCCGCCAGTTTGACGAGCGCCACGTCACCCGTGGGGTCGAGGCCCACGAGCACTGCATCGTACAGGCGACCGTCGGAGAGACCGCACTTCATCGCGACTCCGGCCGGCTGCACGACGTGGAAGTTGGTGAGCGCATAGCCGTCGGGGCTGATGAGCACCCCCGATCCCCCGCCCGCCTCGCCGGCGAAAATGGCCACCGCGGTGCGCGACGCCCGGTCGATCGCTTCGATCCGCTGCCGCTCGACGGCGAGAACCTCGGCGGGCACCTCGCCCGCCACGATGGCCGACGGGAACGCGGCGTTCGGCACGCACGCGACCAGCAGGAGCACGATGGAGCGGGGCACGTCCTTCATCGTTCGATCACCGGCTCCAGGATGCGCACCGCGCCGGCCATCCCGCCGGTGGGACCGAAATCGACGGTCACCCCGAGCCGCCGCCCGCCGGAGAGATCGATGTCGATGGGGATCGGCTCCGATCCCGAGACGACGTGTTCCAGCACGGTCCGTCCGTCCACCGCGATCCTCACGACAGCAGGTCCGGCCTCGGAACCTGCCGCCACCGCACCGCGAAACCGACGGCCGCCCGCCGGAATCCGCCACACCGCGGCGGTTCGCGGGCGGATGACCAGTCCTCCCGCGGAGCCGGGCGCCTCCGGCGACAGCGGTCGGGGCGCGAAGTAGTCCTTCAGGCCCGCCGCGGTCGCCAGTGCCCCGAAGAACGGCTCCGTCTCCAGTTGCTCGGGAGCCAGCGTCGCCAGTGCCGTCGTGCGGCCGGACGCGTAGTCGATCCTGCGCAGCGATTCCGCCGGGAGCAGCACGCGTGATTCGGGAGTCTCCGCATCGAGGATGAGACCCTCGGCCGTCCACGCGACCGTTTCGGCCCGCAGCCTCCCGCCCGCGACGTCGACGACCGTGCGGCCTGGGCCGACCGCCTCCGGTCGCTGCCAGCGGAGCCCGATCACCTTCGAGCGCTTGACGGGAATCCGTTCCTCGTCGAGGACGACGACGACGCTCTCGGTGCCGACCTCGACGATGGCGCACTCCACGAACTCGTATGCGTCGGCCTTGCCGACGACGACGAGGTCTTCCGTGGTTCCCTCCGGAACCGTGTCGGACCAGGCGGGCGGTCCGGTGGCACCCTCGGCGAGCCACTCGAGCGACCGCACGCGGCAGGTCGGCAACTCGATCCGCCCTGCGGCGGTCGTGAGCACGGCCCCTTGGGCCGTGCAGGAAAAGTCGTCACCGCCGAGGGTGGTGCCGTCGGTGAGAGACAGCCGCACGCGTCCCGGCCGAGGATCGGGCGTCGCGGGAGCGATCACGACTTCACGGACACGATCCACGGCGAACGTGGTTCGCTCCGGTCCGCCGGAGGCCAGTTCGATGCTGTCGTCGGCGACCTTCAGGAGCCCGCCCGTCGCATGGCTGCCGTCGTCGAGTTCCAGGTTGACGGCGACGCCGTCCGCCTGCAACGCGTCGCCGAGAGCGAAGAAGATCGCGACGAGCGCCGCGAGTCGCCACCGCACCGTCATCGGATGGTTCCTCCGCACGGGCCGCCTACGGTGATTCCGACCCCGCCGCGAGTCGTTTGAAATACTGCTCGATCGCGTCGCGGTAATGGGAGGGAAACTCCCGCCCGATCTGCTGGAGCGCCTCGTCGCGCCGGTGGGGAGGCAGGTTGCCCCAGCCGTCGCCGTCGCCGATGTCGCGACGAGTCACCTCGCCCGGGCCCTTGCCCTCGGCGATCCGGCTGTCGTCCATCGGCTTGCCCTGGCCGCCCCGGCCGGCACCGCCACCCCCGCCGCCGCCCGACTGGCACTGCTGCTGTTGCTGCTCGATCTTCGCGATCAGTTT
>RFPF01000229.1 GCA_009926295.1 Planctomycetia bacterium | reverse complement strand
GGCGGCATGGCCCGACGAGGTGTTGTTGAGCGTGCGGATCCCGCGGGCGGAGGTGACCCCGTCGCGCAGCAGCAGAGCCGCATCGAAATTTGAGGCAGTGTTATACCCAACCGACATCTGAACGGATGCGGTGCCCAGTGCGCCCGCCGACCCGTTGGCGGGGTCGTTCACCCCGAGAACCATCCGTCCATTATCAACCCGCAGCCCGGCGGCCGAAAACGTATTGCTGCCGCTGAGCAGCAGCGTGCCCGCCCCGTCCTTGAAGAACGTGCCGGCGTTGGCCGCGCCAGCCTTACTGATGGCGGCGTTGATCGTGAGATCAAAGTCGGCGTTGACGCTGTCTTCCACGTAAAGAAACATCAGGCTGTTCGAGTTGCTGTATTCGACTCGGCCGTTCACGACGGCCCCCTGGGGATTGCCGGCCGACCAATAGTCGATCCGCGACTGCTGATTCGTTGGGTCGCCCTGAATCGTGAGCAGTGCCGTGCCGGTGGTCAGCGCCGCGGCGCCCGCAGCTCCACCGAACCCGAGAACGTCGTGCGGACGGTCTGGTCGTAGCCGGCGAGATCCCAGGTGCCCGACTCGACCGTCACCATGAGATTGCTGTTGACGGCGTTCGCGACACCATTGCGGAGATTGCCTCCCCTCACGAATAGCCCCGGATTGTTGCCGGTGAGGCCACTGCCGAACGTGTTCGCTGCGTTCGAGAGCGTCACGGTGCCACTGCCCACGACCGTCAGCACCTGGTTTGTGCCGGTGATGGCTCCGGAGACGGTCAGCGAGCCGGCGTCGGCGCCGATCCGTGCGTCGCCGGCGAGCGTGACGGCGCCGGCGTAGGTGTTCACGCCGGAGACGTTTCTGAGGGCACCGCCGCCGGCCGCGCCCGTGCCGGTGATCGAGAGTGCCTCGGCAGCGGTGGTTATGTTGCCTTGGAGGCCGAGCGCAGCGCCGCTCGAGACGGTCGTGCCGGCGAAGGTCGAGCCGAGGGCGTTGGCGTGCCCCGCGATCAACAGGCCGGCGGAGACCGTATTGGAGCCTGTGTATGTATTGTTGCCGGAGAGAATCCAGCGGCCTGCGCCGGTCTTCGTGATCCCGATCGTGCCCGCCGTGTCGCTGAAGCCCGTGCCGCCGCCGGTGGATTTGTTGTTGGTGATCACGCTCTGGATTTCATTGCCATTCGCGTTGGTCCCGCCGAGCGTGAGGATGCGGTTGGCAAGCGTGTCATATCCCGGGCCGTAGTTTTGCAGCGTGCCTGAGGTGAAGACGAGCGCGCCGCTGCCGTTCGACAACAGCGTAACGCCGCCCGTAGCTCCTGCCGCCCCGTAATCGCCGATGCGAATCTGGCGGTTTGTCGAGTTGCCCGATCCCACGTAGTCGATGGTGGCGGTGCGGGCGTCCACGCCCGCGCGAATGTAGGGATTGATGCCCAGGCTGCTTGCTTGGTTGGCGTTCCCCAACGTGTTCACTTGAATGATTCCGCCATAGATCACCGTGTCGTAGACGTCGAACGTGTTAAGGCCCGACAGGATGAGCCGGTCGGTGTCGGTATCCGCGGCCAAGACGACCTCTTGGACCTCGGCGTTTTTCGTGCCGCTGAGCACGCCACTGATCGTCTTCGTTCCGTTGAACTGGATTGAAAAGCCCGCATCCCGCATTGCAATCGGTGCGGAGATCGTGTGTGTGCCCGTGCCACGAAGGCTGATCTCATGGGTGCTGCCCTGGTTGATGGTCAATTGGTTTCCACCGAGGTTGATCGTCGAATTGCTGTTGATGTTGAGGCTGTAGCCTCCCGATCCCGCGGCGGTGCCTGAGAGCGTGAGCCCTGAGAGGTCGTTGGACGTGTTGAGGTTCGACCCGCCGGTGAACACGAGCGTGTCGCCGTTGGCCGGCACGGCGTTGCCCGACCAGTTCGACGTGCCGCCGCTGGTGGTGCTCCAACTCGTGCCAAGTGTGCCGAGCCATGTGAGCGTCGCGGACTGGGCGGCGGGCGTCCGCGCAAGCAAGAGACTTGCCGCGACGCCGCCGATGGCTAGGAAACGAAGCGTTTGTGATTGACGTACGTTGTTCATGACGTTGTTCATGACAAAGACCCCGGTTCTTTCTTCGACAACGAAAACAAAAGCCCGAGTTTTAGCGCCGATTTTTCGGTGGCTGGGCCTTCTCCCCGCCCTCCGAAAACAATAGTATCGGATGGAGTTCCCTGCGCACCTGTTTTGCGACTCACGGGAGGACATATTTTGCCGCCAAGATGGCAGCCAAATTCGCTTCGGCCGACGCGTTCCACGGGCGCCGTCGAACCGGGGGTCGCTGAGAAACAGAGGCGAAAGCCCGCCGCCGCACCCCTCAAGATCGCGGTGATCGCCGATCCCTCCGGGTCGTACGTGCGCGGGCTGATCGCGGGTATCGGTGCCTACGGGCACGACCACGGCCGGTGGGCGTTCACGCTCTTCAACAACCCGCTCGATGCCGACCTGCCCCGGCGGGTGAAGGCCGACGGCGTCGGCGGCATCTTGGCCCGCGTCCACAGCCGCAAGATCGGCCGGGGGCTCGCCCAGCTGGGCGTGCCGATGGTCGACTTGCTCGAGGAAGTGGCGATCCCAGGGGTGCCGCAGGTCGTCGTCGATGACCGGGCGGTGGTGCGCCTCGCGATCGAACACCTGCTCGAGCGGGGCCTGCGCACACTGGCGTTCCTCGGCCTGCGGGGCACCCGGTATTCCGAGCAGCGCTGCCGCCATGCCGTCGAATTGTGCCGCGACCACGGTCGGCTTCTCGCAGCCGCACCGTCGGGCAGGGCTGGCGATCCGCTCAGTCTCCTCGTGTGCGACACGTCGAAGATCGAAACGCAGCAGCAGATCATCACCCGGTGGATCGAGTCGCTCCCAAAGCCTGTGGGCATCATCGCGTGCAACGATGTGTGGGCGTCGGTGGCGCTCTGGGCTTGCTGGCACCTGCGGGTCGAGGTGCCCGACGACGTGGCGGTGGTCGGCGTCGACGACGATCCGACGTATGGTCAGGTCGCCGGGCCGGCTTTGTCGAGCGTCGATCCGGATTCGTTCGCCATCGGCTACGGGGCGGCGAAAATGCTGCACGGCATGCTCGAGGGCAATACCACGCCGCCTCCGCTCACCCTCGTGGAGCCCCGCGGCGTCGTGGCCCGGCGCTCGACCGACGTGGTTGATTTTCCCGACTCGGCTCTCACCGAGATGGTGCGTTACGTGCGCGACCACGCCTGCGACGGGATGACGGTCGGTCGAATGGTAAAAAGGCTCGGGGTGTCGCGGCGGACGCTCGAACGGCTGTTCGCCGAGCACATGGGCCGCTCGCCGAGCGCTGAGATCGCGCGGGTGCGGCTGCAGCGGGCCCAGGACTTACTCTGCGGCACGGACCTTGAGGTGGAAGACGTGGCGCAGCAGGCCGGCTTCGCATACACGAAGACGCTCCGCCGGGCGTTCAAGGCCCGATTCGGGGTGGCGCCGGCCGAGTATCGGGCGCAGCGGCGAGCGAAGCGCGGCGTGAAGCATCCATGAGCCGCGCCTGCGCCGTCGCGAGCCTCTTGATCGTGACCGCCTTCGGCCATGCGGCCGCGGCCGATACCGCGCCCGTGCAGATCGCCGCGGCACGCCGGGTGGCCGTCCCGCTGGGTCCGTTTCTCGGCGAGTCGATCGCCTTCGAGGATGCGCTCGAGGCCGCCCTGGCCGACGCAGCGGCCCGCAGCGCCGCCACGACCGACGGCATGCCCGTGCGGGCCGTCGTGGAGATTCCCCCGGGTCGCCACCTTCTTCGGCGGCCGATCGCGATCCGCGACCAGGCCGGAATCGGTATCGACGGCGGCGGGGGCACGCTCGTGCAGACGCAGCCCGTCGGTGTGTTTGAGATCGAGCGCTGCCGCGATGTCGTGATCACGAATCTGGCGATCGACTACGAACCGCTGCCCTTCACGCAGGGCGTCGTGACCGAGATCGACCCCGCTGGGATCACGGTCGATCTCACCATCGATCCGGGGTATCCGGCCGACGCAGCCTTCGCCGCCCGGCTGCGCCATGGCATGTTCCATGTCGTGGACCGCGACCGGGAATGCTTCATGCTCGGCGGCCGGTATGCCCTGCAGACCGCCGCAGCCATCGCCCCAGCCGCCGGCATGCTCCGCGTGACGCTCGTGTGGAGCAGTTTTGAGTGCGGACCCGGCCAGCGGCGCCTCGCTCGGGGCGACACGGTGGTCGTCACGGCGCCGGGGCCGTCGGCGTTCATGATCCGCGACTCCGATCGGATCGGGTTCGTGGACTGCGGGCTGCATGCCGCCCCCGGCTTCGGCATGATGTTCGACGGCGGCGCGGGGGCGACCGTGCTCGAACGGCTGCGGGTGGCGCCAGGGCCGCCCCCGACGGATTCAGGCCGTGCTCGGCTCTGCTCGACGAACGCGGATGGCACCCACTTCAACGGCGTCGAGCGCGGCCCCACGATTTCCCACTGCGCCTACAAACTTACGGGTGACGATCCCGTGAACGTGCACGGGCTGTATTGGTTCGTCGTCGGCCAGGTGGGCCCGCGCGTCTTCGCCCTCTCCCCGCGGCAGGCCGTCGGTTTGCAGGTGGGGGACACGATCGACGCCGTCGATGGGGAGACCCTCGCCGGCAAGGGGGAGGCGATCGTCCTCGCAATTCGGCCACGGCCCGCCGGAGAGTGCGCTGCAAGTGTGGCCAGGGTATGGGCCGGGCGGGCACCGCCCCTGGGCTCGGAAGTCGTGCATGAGGTGACGTTCGACCGCGATCTCGATCTGGCCGGCGGCGATGCCGTCGCGTCGCGTGACCGGTGCGGCGCGGGCACCGTGATCCACGACTCCTCGTTTCATGGTGGGGGCCGCGTGATGGTGAAGACGCACGACGCCCTCGTGGAGAACAACACGTTCGATCGCTCCAACATGGCGGCGCTCCACGTCGGCTCCGACATCGGCTACTGGGCAGAGTCGAGCTTCGCCCAGGACGTGACGATCCGCGGCAATACGTTCCGCGGCTGTGGCACGACCGCCAACCATTTCTTTCCGGATGCCGACGCCTTCGCGACGGTGTTCGTGGGCTGCACGCACGCCGCAGGCGCCAGGCACATCCCTCCCGGCCGTGAAAACAAGCGGATTCTGATCGAGGGCAACAGGATCGAGGATTCCGGGGCCGCGGCACTCCAGATCATGAACGCCGACGGCGTGCTCGTGCGC
>RFPF01000228.1 GCA_009926295.1 Planctomycetia bacterium | reverse complement strand
TCTTGGTGCTGCCATCCGCCAGCGTGATCTCCACCGCGCCCTCACCCACGATGGGGTGGGCGAACTGGCTGATCTGATAGCCCTGCGGCAGGTCGGCGTAGAAATAGTTCTTCCGGTCGAAGCGCGACCAGAGGTTGATCTTGGCGTTGAGGCCAAGCCCGGTGCGGACGGCCTGGGCCACGCATGCGGCGTTGATCACCGGCAGCATGCCAGGGAAGCCGGCATCGATGAACGACACCTGGCTGTTCGGCTCCGCCCCGAAGGCGGCCACGAAGTCGGCGGTGCGTTGGCCCTCGTCCTCGTCCGCGAGCGGTTCCTTGCGGGAGAGCGTCCTCAGGTAGTCGACGAACGCCGCCTTCCGCGTCTGGACAAGGAACGTCGTCGCCGCCCAGGCGCCCGCGTAGGCGTCGAGCGCCTCGTCGGCGTTGCGGAATGCCTCGTCCCCGCGCACGAGCGCGTCGAGCCATCCGGGCCTGCACGAAGAAAGAAACCGCTCGCGCCGGGGCTGGTTCATCCCGCCGACGCCCCGCCAGCCCCGCTCGCTCGCCAGATCGGGGGCCTCGAAGTGGATCGCGACGCCCTCGCTCACCCAGAGCGGCACCGCCGCCAGCCTCCGGTGAAGCCCGCAGTTGAAGGCCATCTGATGTGTCGCCTCGTGCACGAGCGTCGCCACGAGGCCCGAGGCCTGGCGGCTGGAAAGGATCTCGAGGCCCGCCCGGCCCGCCGTGCGGCCCGCACGCGCGGCGAGCTGCTCGCTGCCGGTGAGATCGAACGTGGTCACGCGATTGCTCAGCAGGCTGTAGTAGCCGACCACGCGGTCGGTCGCCGCACCGAGATCGCCCGCGGCGTACGCCTCGTATCGCTGCCGGTCGGCGAAGATCACGACAACGAGCGGCTGCTCCGGTTTCGCGAGGTCGAACCCCGCCCGGCTCCAGAAATTCACGAACGCATCGTGAAGCCTCTCGAACAGCGCCGCGCACCACTGGGCATATGCCCGCGACGTGTCGAAGCAGACGATGTAGTGCCTCGTCGCGAGCTGGTCGAAACCCGCCGGCAGCGTGCGGAGCACGTCGTCGCCGAGCTCCCGAGCCGAGGGCAGCCCGGGCGGGGCGGCGAGGGCGTGACGGCCGCGAATCTCCGCCGCCGGAACGACCTCCAGCCGCTGATCCGGATGTTCGAGCAGGACGCCGCCGTCGAGGGCCTCCACCACCACCCGCGCCTCGACCCACCGCTCTCCGGCCGCGGCGACCACCTGCACCCGCTCCCAGGCTGCGCCCGCGGACACCGCGAGCCCCGCCGCCGCCAGGGGCAGCCCGAGAACGATCGTCAAGCCCGCCAGCCGCATGCGCCGACTCCCGTGCCACGACCTCTCCATGCAAGCAGGTTCGGGGGCGGCGGAAAAGTGCAAAACCTGCGAAAGCGTCGGCGGGTGCGGCCTGCCCGAGTTGGTCTGGCTTCACGGTCCCGCAGCGCGTAGGGTTCGGAGAGTTCGTCCCGTCGCCGCCCCGCACGGGCCAACCTGTCGGAGCCGGATCATGAAGCCGCCTCACCGTCCGTCCCCCGTGCCGTGCGGGCACTTTCGCGGGGCACGGGTCTGGCTCGTGCTGCCGCTGCTCGCTGGCTGCTCGGGCTGGCTGCCGTGGACTGCTAACGACAAGGCCGCGAAGAACGCCCAACTGTATGGACCGACCGCCAACCAGCGGATCAAGTCGCTGCAGTCCGAGGGCAAGGCCGCCAGGGCGGAGGGGGAGGCACGGCAGGTCGAGTTCACCCGTGGCCTGGCCTCCACCCTGCTGGAAGAGCACGATGCGCGGGTGCGATGCGAGATCGTGGGAATCGCCGGGCAGTTCGACACTGCCTCCGCGGTCGCCATCTGCAAGGGTGCCCTCCAGGACCCGGACGAACGGGTCCGCCTGAAAGCCTGTGAAGTTTGGAAGGATCGGGGTGGCCCCGAGGCGGTGCAGGTGCTCGCAATCCGCTACCGCACCGATCGGGAGCATGACGTGCGGCTGCGCGCCCTGCGCATGCTGGGGGAACTACGCGACGAGGCCGCCGTGCCCGTGCTGGCGGAGGCTCTCGAGGACTCCGACCCGGCCGTGCAGTATCGGGCCGTGGCCTCGCTCAAGCTCGTGAGCGGCCGCGACCTCGGCAACGACGTGAACGTCTGGCGGGAATGGGCCGCCAACCCCGGCCGGAAAGACTCCTGGTCGATCGCCGAGACGTTCCGCAGTCTTTTTTAGGCCGCCGAGCCCCGTCACCGTCGCCGGGGCCGCCTGTCGAGCTCGAGGCGACCACCCGCTCCGTGGCAAGACGGGCGGGATGGGTGGCGGATGCGGACTGCCCGGACTCGCGCGGCACCGCGACGTCCACGCTCGTCCCCGACGACGAAACGGTCGATACCCCACCTCGTACGCACGCAAGCCACGCCCGCGAAACCAGTTGTGTTGTTGCGCCACCGTTTCATGCAGCGAGCCATGACCGCCGCCGTCGCCTGTCGTCGTCGCGCGTGTCGATGGTCGCCCCGACGCGCCCCGCCCTTTCTCTGGGCGGCCTTGCTGGGCGTCGTCGCGGCGACCGCCGCGTGGCTCGCGGCCATCGACACGCCTTCGATCGCCGCGCCGCCCAACTCTCCCTTCTCCGGCAAGCGACTCTTCGACGCGTTCACCAAGAAGCCCGCCCCCCAGGCCTTCATCCCGGCTCCGACACCGCCGCCGCTCCCGGAGCAGACCGAGCCGGCCACCGCGGGGGCAGTTCGCCCGCCGCGGCTGGGCCAGCTTCCGCAGGAACCAGTGCCGGCGCCGGTGCAGATTCCCACGTGGGAAGAGACGCTCGCGTTCGCCAGGTCGCTCAAGCTGTCGGCCGACCGCGTCGCCGAGGCCGCCGGGGACCCTGACTACCACCCCAAGCCGAAACCGCAGCGAAGTCCCCTGACGTCGGCCGCCACGAAGGCCGCACCCCAGGTCCAGGCGAAGCCCAAGCCCGCGGCGACGCAGGCTCCGGCGAAGGCCCGCGCGAGCGCCGGCCGCGAGGGCAGCGGACCCCAGCCGCCCCAGACCAAGCGGTTCGCACGGCTGCGCTCGCTGATCACCAACACCCTCGCGACCTACCAGCGCCGGCCTCTCAACACCGCCAACAACACCCCGTGGGAGGTGATGCACGGGTTCGTCGCCTTCGGCATCCCGACCAAGCTGCGGGTCGGCGGCCCGACCGGCGACCTCGTCAACGCGATCGGCTGGATGAACACGGGCGGGCGCTGCCGCGGACAGGTGATGCTCGCAGCCGTCGACGACCGTGTCGTCGCCCAGAAGGGGATCGGCGTCCAGGGACACTCGGCCCAGTATCTCGCGATCCTGGCCCAGTGCCGCGTCGCCCTCAATTCCCCGATCTCGATCCAGTCGAAGTCGTTCACGGTGGCCGACCTCGTCGAGGAGGAGAAGCGATCCTGCCGGGCGAACTCGGAGCTGACGTTCGCCCTGATCGGACTCGCCCACTACCTGCCCACGGATGCCGATTGGGAGAGCCACGACGGCAAGAAGTGGAACCTCGAAAAGCTCGTCGCGGAGGAGATCGAGCAACCGATCCGCGGGGCGCCGTGCGGCGGCACGCACCGCCTCTTCGGCCTCGCCTACGGCTGCCAGCGGCGGCTCAGGGCGACGGGCAAACTCGACGGCCACTATGCCCGGGCCGACAAGTTCGTCCGCGACTACCAGCAGTTCACGCTCACGAAACTGCAGAATCCCGACGGATCGTTCAGCACCGAATGGTTCAAGTACCCCGCCGACCGCGACGACGACATCGATCGCAAGGTGCAGACCACCGGCCACATCCTCGAATGGCTTGTCGGCTCGCTCGACCAGGAGGATCTGTACCACTCGCGCGTCGTCGCGGCGGCCGAATTTCTGGCCACGGCCCTCGCACGGGAGCCGTCGAGAACCTGGAAGATCGGCCCCATGGGCCACGCCCTCCACGCGCTCACGATCTACCAGGAGCGGGCGTGGGGCACGGTGCTCCCGGGCGGCATCGCGGCCTTCCACGGTCCGATGAAGGCCGCCACCGATGCTTCGCGAGTGGCCAGGAAGCCCACCCCCTCGCGCGACAAGCCGGTCGTTCGCTGACGGTTCGATCGCGCCCGCCGCGGCGTTCTTGAACCGATCCCGCGCACTCCGTAGGCTTCCTGCGGGTTGCCCATCGCGTGGGCCCCGCACTTTCCCCGCGGCCGCACCCGCTGCTCGGGTTCTCCCCCGCCGCGCACGGAGAGGGAACGTCGTATGTCAACGCCCGACCTGTCACCGCAGATGGCGCACCTGCTCGAGGCGGGCCTGCGCCTGCGCGAAGCGACCGACGCCGAGGCGCTCCTGCTGCTGGTCGATCAACGATTCGACTGGGACCTGGTTCGCCAGCGCGTCGGCGGCACGTCGACGCTCATCGCGGCCGACGAGGAGAGCCACCTCCACGGAGCAGCCGACCACGGACTCAAGCCGGTGCTGCTCGACGTGGCCGGACTCCCGGTTCACGAACGGCTCACGCAGGCGCTGCTCGAATGCGTGGCCGCGGAACTCATCGCGCCGGAGGCCCGCGTGGTGGCGGTCTACAGCGGCTTCGAGGCTGGTACCGCCGACTCCGTGAGCGTGGTGCGGCTCGAGGAGCATCTCGGCCAATTGACGAGCCGCGACCTGCGCAACCTGGAAACGAAGGTGCCGCTGGAAACCCTCAAGATCGTCGTCGACCTCGCGGTGGAGATCGGCCGCGAGGGCCGCGAGGGCAAGCCTGTGGGCACGCTCTTCGTCGTGGGCGACACCCGCAAGGTGCTGCAGTCGAGCCATGCCACCGGTTACGACCCGGTGCGAGGCTACAGTCGATCGGAGCGCAAGCTCACCGACCCCCGCGTGCGCGAGGGCATCAAGGAGATCGCCCAACTCGACGGCGCCTTCGTGGTCGGCCCCGATGGCACGGTCGAGGGCGCCGCGCGCTACATCGATGCCTCGGCCGAGAGCGTGTCAGTGGCCAAGGGCCTCGGCGCCCGCCACTGGGCCGCTGCCGCGATCACCCGCCGCACGAAGAGCGTGGCCGTGGCCGTGAGCGAGACCAACGGCACGGTGCGGATCTTCCAGAACGGCGAAGTGGTGCTCCGCATCGAGCCGTTCCGCCGTGCGATGAAGTGGAAGGAATTCGAGTACGAGCCGCCGAGCACCGCCGACTGACCCGCAGTGGCAGGCTCGAGCCTGCC
>RFPF01000227.1 GCA_009926295.1 Planctomycetia bacterium | reverse complement strand
GCGGGAGCGGCGCGATGCCGAGCTTGGAGAGCAACCGCGAGAGCATCTTCTGTTCGAGGAGCGGGTCGCGGCCGAGCGGAATCCACCCGAGGTTGGGCGTCGGGTTGGCCACCGGCCGCGGCTGGTCGCCCACCTGCTGGCCGAGGGTGGGGAGCGGGGTGCCGTAGCGGTAGAGCGAGTCGTCGTTGCGGAACGACGCGCCGCCCGTCGTCGCCCGCATCGGCCGGGCGAGGTTTTCGAGTTCCTTCACCACCACCGTCTCGATCCTCCATCCGGCCGGATCGGGGATGAGCCGCATGGTCGCCCGGCGCCGGATCGATTGCAGCGTGCTCTCGAGCCGCTCGCCGAACCCTACCGAGTCGCCCCGCCAGGGCTCGAGCAGGGTCGCGCCGGTCTGCGGATAGGTGTCGATCCGCCCCTCGGCAGGCACGCCGTTGGCGAACACGACGCGTTGCTCCGACTGCACCTTGAAGAAGTCGTCGGTGACGTCGACCATCTGCTGCCAGACCACCTCCGCGTCGAGCGGCGGGATGACGGCGGCGTTCTTCGTTCCCGGGCCGGGCACGAGCCCCAGCCCGGACACCTGGCCCTGAGGTCCGATCACCACGCCCGCCGGAAGCGGCGCGAACGGGTCGGGCTGAATGCCGGCCGGCGGCTGGCCCATGCAACGCGCGGCCGCGATGCCAGCGGCGAGGACCGCGAGGAACGGCGGTGGCAGGACGCGACGCATGGCGGGATGGTCGTGAATCCCGCGCCATGGCTCAAGGCCAGTGTGCCGCCAGAAAAGGGCTATTCCGCCCCGAGGGCGCCCGCCATCCGGTCGAACAGCCGGGCGAACCTCGTGTGCGACGTGTGCAGGTGCTCGCCCTGCGAGATGAATCGCATGCGGTCGTCACGGTCGAGCCCCTGCCCCACCAGGACCTGCTCGAAGGGGTGGCGGTCGGCGGCGTAGACGACGAGCAGCTTGTGTTCGTCGAGTTGGACCTCCAACGGCATCTCGGGGTGCATGACCGCGATGCCCGTGCAGCCGTCGTTGAGGAGCAGATCCTCGAAGTCCCAGAGGACACTTTCAAGCACGAGTCGCTCGACCCCTTCCCGGGTCGCCTCGCGGCGCCGCGAGTCTCCGTCGCCGGTCGATTCGTGCGAAGTCTCCAGCACCACGTCGCAGACGTCGCCGAGCGGCTCGAGGAGCCCGAGGAACGTGTCGAAAAGATGCTCGCTGGAGACCGACGCGATCAGGGCGGGCAGCCGCGTGCCGTTGCGGGCGTCGGTGTAGGTGTCGAAGCGATAGCCCGCCTGCGGCACCACGTCGAGCCGCCAGCCGGGGCGGACGGCCTCCGTCAGCGTGAAGCGGCCGTAGCGTCTCCGGGCGAGGTGTGCCTCGAGCGACCGGCGATCCGGCCGGGCGATCGCGTCTGCGGGTGCGGAGGTTCTGCGGCCCTGGGCCGCGTCGCGAGACTCTTCGAGGAAGCGCATGGGGTTGTGGGAAACCGGGAGGAGCGGATTGGAGAAGCGGCGGCGGTCGGCCGCCTGCCGGACCCTCAAACGTAGGACACGGTTTTCGCGCGTGCGCGTGCCGGGCGGCGATTCCGCGAGGGGCGGCCCGAGCGTTGCCCTTTCCGGCCCCGAAACGGCATACTCGCCCGTTTTCCGGCGCCCCAGCCCCAGTACCTCAGGAAAGCCTCATGGACGGGAAAATCGTCGCAACCGGGATCACCTTCGATGACGTCCTGCTCGTGCCCCGGTATTCCGCCGTGGTGCCGGCGGAAGTGGATGTGACCACCCGCCTCACCCGCGGGATCACCCTCAACATCCCGCTCGTCAGTTCTCCGATGGACACCGTCACGGAGAGCGAGATGGCCATCGCCCTTGCCCAGGAGGGCGGCCTCGGGGTGATCCACAAGAATCTGTCGATCGAGCGCCAGAGCGAGGAGGTGGACAAGGTCAAGCGCAGCGCCAACGGGATCATCGCGGATCCCGTCACGCTGCCGCCGTCCGCCACCGTCGCCCGGGCCCGCGAGGTGATGGATCAACACAACATCTCGGGCGTGCCGATCACGGGCGACGGCCGGCGGCTCGTCGGCATCATCACCAGGCGAGACCTGCGGTTCCTGGAGAGCGGCGAGACGCCAGTGGCCGAGATCATGACGAAGTCCGGCCTGGTGACGGCCACCGGCACGGTGTCGCTCGACGAGGCCGAGAAGATCCTGATGGCCAACAAGGTCGAGAAGCTCCTGCTCGTCGACGCAGCCGGCCTTCTCACCGGCCTGATCACGATCAAGGACATCGACATGATGAAGCGGTTCCCCGATGCCTGCAAGGATCGGCAGGGCCGGCTGCGGGTCGGGGGTGCGGTGGGTGTCTTCGACTTCGACCGGGCCGAGAGCCTGATCTCCAAGGGTGTGGACGTGCTCGTCGTCGATTCGGCCCACGGCCACTCGGCGAACGTCATCGACACCGTGACGACGATCAAGAAGCGTTGGGGCATCGAGGTCATCGCGGGCAACGTGGCCACGCGCGAGGGCTGCCGCGACCTGATCAAGGCGGGGGCCGACGGAGTGAAGGTGGGCATAGGCCCCGGCTCGATCTGCACCACGCGCGTGATCTCCGGAGTGGGCGTGCCGCAGATCTCCGCGGTGTGGGACGCCGCCCAGGAGGCCGCAGCCGCCGGCGTGCCGGTGATCGCCGACGGCGGCATCCGCTACTCGGGTGACATCACCAAGGCGATCGCCGCCGGAGCCCACTGCTGCATGGTGGGCGGGCTCCTCGCGGGCGTGGCAGAGAGCCCCGGGCAGACCGTCCTCTACCAGGGCCGCACGTTCAAAGCCTACCGCGGCATGGGTTCGCTGGGGGCGATGGTCCAGGGATCGAGCGAGCGGTATCGGCAGAAGGCCACGGGCCGCGGGGGCGACAAGCTGGTGCCCGAGGGGGTCGAGGGCCGAGTGCCGTTCAAGGGCCCGTTGAGCGTGTTCGTCTACCAGCTGGTCGGCGGGCTGCGGGCCGGCATGGGCTACTGCGGCACCCGCACGATCGACGAACTGCGGCGCGACGCGAGGTTCATCCAGGTTTCGGCGGCCGCCGTGCGGGAGAGCCATCCGCACGACATCGTGATCACGCAGGAGGCGCCGAACTATTCCGCCGAGCACAAGCAGGGCGAGTGAGCGGCGCTACCGACGGCGGGGAATGTGCGGCAGGCGGCGGGGTGCGGGCGGCGCCGGGGAGATGGGCCGGCTCGGGGCCGGCCGGCGGCGACGGATCGCGATGCCGCCAAAGTCGACGGCCCCGCGCGGTCGATACTCCACGCGGTCGGCCCGTCTTCCCGTGGAGCAGCCCGCCACGACCATGCGCCAGTCCCGCTTCCTCGCGTTCTGCCTGATTGCCCTGCCGCTGGCGTGCCCGGCTCGGGCGGAGGACTGGCGCTGGTTCGAGCCCGTGGACGAGGGCCCGGTGTTCCCGGTGTCGGCGGAGTCGAAGCCCTGTGGAGAGGAGGCGGCCGACTGCCGGGCGGCGCTCGACGCCCTGCGCGAAGAAGGCATCGACAGCATCGACCTCGACATCCGGGTGGGCGGCAAGCCCGGCAACGACTATCCGTGCGAGTGTCGCCTCGAGGGGGGCTCGTTCCAGCCGCGGCGGTTCGCCTCGACCACGTTCACCTGGAAGGCGGCCGGCTATTGCCACAAGCCGCTGTACTTCGAGGACTGGAATCTCGAGCGTTACGGGCACTCGCGCGGCTGGGCCGACCCGATCGTCTCGGGGGCGCACTTCTTCGCGACGCTCCCCGTGCTGCCGTACAAGATGGGTGTCGAACTGCCGTGGGAATGCATCTACCCGCTCGGCTACTACCGGCCGGGCAGCTGCGCTCCGTGGACGGTGCCGGCCGTGCCGATCAGCAAGCGGGGCCTCGCGCTCGAGGCCGCCACCGTCACCGGCCTCGTTTTCCTGCTGCCTTAGGCCCGGTCCATTCGAGGATCTGTCCGTCGGCGAGAAGTCGCTCGCGGAGCACGTCGTAGGGCACGTCCTGCACGCTCGTGCCGCCGTCGATCGCGAGGGCCGCCGCCGTCGCCGCGGACTGACCGAGAATCATGAACACCGGCTCCATGCGGATCGAGCCGTAGGCGATGTGGCTCGCCGAGACGCAGACCGGCACGAGCAGGTTCTCGCACTGGCCGTGCTTGGGCACCAGCGACCCG
This sequence comes from Planctomycetia bacterium, assembly GCA_009926295.1. Classification (GTDB taxonomy): domain Bacteria; phylum Planctomycetota; class Planctomycetia; order Pirellulales; family UBA1268; genus RGVT01. The sequence continues at coordinate 1,063 of RFPF01000227.1, read as the reverse complement.
TAGGGAATCGCGTAGGGTCCGCCCGTGCTCACGCCGATGTCCCCCTCGTTCTGCACGAATCCCTCGGGCGTGACGTGACGCTGCACGTTGTGGCTGTCGATCGTGTAGCTGCCCATGCCCACGGAGTCGGGGGTGGGCTTCTTCCTGCGCAGTTCGTTTTCCGTCATCACGAACGTGCCCACCATCCGCCGGGCCTCGCGCACGTAGAGCTGGTGGCTCCAGTGGCCGTTGTCGGTGAACTCATCCCTGGGGAGGCCCCACGTCCGCAGTTCGTCCTGCACGCCCTTCGGCACCCGCGGGTCGTTGGCCACGAACCACAGCAGCCCCTGCTGGTAGGCGGCATGCTCCGCGACGATCTCGCGGCGGCGGTCGTAGCTCGCCTCCGGGTAATCGTGGTTGAAGCCGATGTTGTCGAAGCTGAAGGGGCCGTGGTTGTTGGTGTCGGTCTTCCCGTTGGGCAGCGGGTCGAACTTCTGGAAAAATTCGTCCCATCCGGCGGCGAAGATCCGCAGCAGCAGTTCGTATTGCCCGGCGTCGTAGCCGGCCGGCTTCGGAAATGGGATCCGGTTCTCCGGCACGTTCGTGAGGCACATCCTGAAGCAGTAGGCCTGCACGCGCTTGTCGCCCGAGCCGAATTCACCGACGGGGTCGGTGCTGATCCGGGGCAGCACGCCGCTGTGTGGATCGCCGGGCACGCGATACGGGCTGATCGGCTCCTTCACGGCGCCGAAGTGATGCCGGTGGTGGAGCACGCCCACCTGCACGCCGTTGTGTTCCTCGCCGTATACGCTGTTGGCCTCGCGTCCCACGTGGTAGGTGACGCCGGCCGCCGCCATCAGGTCGCCCTCGTAGGTGGCGTCGATGAACATCGTTCCGGGGTAGGTGTTGCCTGCAAGCGTGGTGATGGAGACGATCGTTTCCCCGTCCTTGCGCACGCCCCGCTCGCGGTCGAGCCATTCATCGCGGACGGCTTCGATTCCATGCTCGGCGACGAGATCCTCGAAGATCCGCTCTGCGACGTGCGGCTCGAACACCCACATGGTCCTCGCCGCGTTGTCGCTCG
>RFPF01000226.1 GCA_009926295.1 Planctomycetia bacterium | reverse complement strand
TCTCATGGATGTGTCGGGGTCGATGGGTGAGCGGGAGAAAGACCTCGCCAAGCGATTCTTCATGCTGCTGCACCTGTTTCTCAAGCGGCGTTACGAGCGGCTTGACGTGGTCTTCATCCGGCATACACACGACGCCCAGGAGGTCGACGAGGACACCGACCTCGTTTTCTCGGCCGACAACGGCAACGCCCTGGCGGTGGCCGACGTCGATCTTGGCAGTTTGCCCGCGGAGATCACGCTCTCCGTGACGAATGGCCTCCTCACCCTCGGCGGAACGACGGGCCTGACGTTCACCACCGGAGATGGCACCGCGGACGCGACGCTCGCCTTCACGGGCACGCGAACCGACGTGAACGCCGCCCTCGCCGGCCTCGTCTACCGGCCGATCTCGAACTTCCACGGCAGCGACCTCCTCACGATCACCACGTCCGACGTGGGAGGCTCGGGATCGGGTGGTCCGCTCACCGACACGGACACGGTGGCGATCACGGTCGTCAGCGTCAATGACGCGCCCACCGACATCGCCCTCTCGACCAGCACCGTCGCCGAGAACATGCCCGTCGGCACCACCGTCGGCACCCTCTCCTCAACAGACGTCGACGCCGGCGACACCTTTACGTACTCGCTCGTCGCCGGTGTTGGCGATTCCGACAACGCATCGTTCGCGATCGAGGGCAACACGCTCAAGACGGCGGCAGCCTTCGACTTCGAGGCCAAGACGTCCTGTACGGTGCGCGTCCGCTCGACCGACGCCGGCGGACGGTCGACCGAGAAAGCCTTCATGATCACGGTCGCGAACGTCAACGAGGCCGCCATCATCAGCCTGCCCGAGTCATTCCGGGGCGACGTGGTGGAAGACGCGGCTGTCGACGGGGATGGATTGTTGAGTGCGAAGGGTCGGTTCGTCGTCGTGGATCCCGATGCGGGCGAGTCTGTGTTCGACACGATCGTCACGGTGCCGGACGGCCAGACCAACGTGGGTGTGCTGACCGTCGATGCCGCCGGCAACTACGCCTACAGCGTGGCGAACAGCCTGCCCGCCGTGCAGGCCCTTCGGGCCGGCGAGGTTCAAACCGATCGTTTCGTCGTTCGCTCGGTCGACGGCACGACCCGCAGCGTGTCGTTCCGAATCAACGGCGTCGCCGACACTCTTGCCGGAGCCGTCGCGGACGGCTACCTGAGGAACGCCCGCTTGTTCGCCGACTCGAACGCCAACGGCGTGCTTGACTGGACCGATGCCGGTGCGATGAACGGCGTCTGGGACGTGGGCGAGGGGGAGGCGTGGACCACCACCGATGCCAACGGCGGCTTTATGTTCGACTTCGGTGCCCCGACGGCGACACTCGTCACGATCGGCGGCACCGACATCTCGACCGGCAAGGACTTCGTCGCGTCGCTGTCGGCCCCGGCCGGCTCGACGATCGTCAATCCGCTGACGACGCTCGTGGCTGCCGTGGCTGCCCGTGGCAGCCTGACGGTCCCACAGGCGGCGCAGTCCGTGAGGACGGCACTCGGCCTTCCCGGCGGCGTGAACCTCACCAGCTACGACCCGTTGGCTCAGCCGGCCGGTGATGCGACCGCTCTGGCCGTGCAGCGGGCCGCCGCGGTGGTCGCCAACGTGATCGTGGCCGCAACGAACAACAGCATCGATGCCCCGGCCGTGGTGGCCCGCCTGGCTGGCCTCGTGGCCACATCGGCGCCTGGCGGACTGGATTTGGCGAGCGAGGCCACCCTGATATCCGCACTCACCGTGCCCGGCGTTGGACCTGGCACGCCGCCCCCGGCGACGTTGGTGGCGGGGTTGGTGGTCGTCAACACAGCCGTGAGGTCGGCCGCCACCGTGGCGGACATCGCCGCGAGGCAGGTCTTGATCCAGCAGGGCACGCCGTTCGCCTCCCCCGCAGTCACATCCGTTGCGGCGGCACGGTTCGCGACGGGCATCGCCGGCAGCCTGCAAATGGTCGCGTCGGGCTACCCGACCCCCACGTTCTCCACCGCGGGCGTTCTGCCGGCGGTGGAGAACGTTCTCGCCATCCGGACTCCTCGCCGGCATCCCCGCCACAGGAACGGCTGGAATCTACCCGTTCACGGTCACCGCGACCAACGGGATCAACCCTGCCGCGACGCAGGTCTTCACGCTGACCGTGACGCAGACCGACGACGTGGTCGTCACCGTCGATGCAAACAGGGTCGTGCTGACCCTCGCACCGACGGGTGTTTCGATCACGAGCCTGCAGACGGCCTACGACGCGAAGAGCAGTCTTCTGACCATCACCGCCAGCCAAGCCGGAACCATGGCTGCCGTCGGCATGGGAATGCCGGGCGTTACGGTGAACCCGGCTGCCAAGACCATCGCGGTCAATGTCGGCGTGCTCACCGGGTTTGCCGGCATCTCCATCGTCGGGAGTGGTGGAGCCGATGCCATCACGATCGGCGGGGCCGGCGTCAATCTGGCCGCTGTGACGCGGGGTGCCGCCAACCAGTCGTTCACCATCGACACAGGTGGCGGAGCGACCGACATGGTCGTCATCAACAGTGCGATCACCGCCAAGGGATCCGGGTCCGTCTCGATCACCACGCGAGCGGGCGATGCCTCTCGAGGGATTCGCTTCGCAGCCGGGGTCACGACCGCCGCGGGATCGCAGGAGTATGTGGGCCCGGCGACCCTCCTGGCAAACACCGGGCTCACCGCGGGCGCGGGAATCAGCTTCGGTGGCACGCTTGACGGGGGCAGGTCCCTGTCACTGGCTGCCGGCGGCGCGATCACGTTTGCCGACGGGGTCGGCACCAGGGCTGCGCTCAAGGGCGTGTCCGTTGGGCGGGCGGGGAGCATGGCCGTGAACGGGGCGTTTCACCTCGACGGCGCCGGCCTGGCCGCCGGTGCCAATGGCCTCACGATCGGGGCGGGGGTCAACAACGTCGTCTTCGCGGCGTTGGGAAGCGGCGCTCGCACGATCCGAAACTTCTCGGGCAGCGGCATCCGGTTCGCCGGTGGTTCGACCAACTCCCTGATCACGGGCATCGTCAGCGGCGGCAATGGCTCGGGTATCTCGTTCGGGGCGGGCAACTACGCCGGCACTCGCGTGCAAGGCAACACCTTCGACGCCAACGCGAGATATGGTGTCGTCCTGGAGAGCGCGACCAACCTGCTCCTCGGCGGGACGACGGTCGGCGCGGGCAATCGAATCATCAACTCGACCGCATGGAAAGCCTATTCAACCGGGATCCAGGCCAGCGGCGCACTTGCAGGGACTCTCGTGCAGGGCAACACGATCAGCGGCAATGCCGGAAACGGGGTGGTGCTCGCGGCGGCGAGGGGGATCACGATCGGCGGATCTGCGGCCGGCGCGGGCAACGCGATTTCCACCAACGGCGGCTTCGGGCTGCTGGCGAGCGGTGCCTCGAGCGGCTCGCTGGTGCAGGGCAACAGCGTCACCGGCAACCGCATGGGACCGATGTCCGTGAAAGCCGCCAAGGGGCTGCTGCTGTCCTGAATCATGCACCCTTCCGGCCCGCGACGCGGCGAGGGGATGCTCTCTTGCGGCACGTGGTGCCCAGATTCACTCTGTGACGGCCGGCTTGCTCGGAGGCGACTCGCGGCCCAGGGTGTTCACGGCGATGATGCGATAGCGGTGCCGCGTACCGGGCTTGGCCGTCGGGTCGGTGAACTCGAAGGGCACGAGCGGGTAGATCGGAGTGTCGCTGTACTGGAGGCCCTGGAACACCGCACGGCCGTGCGGGTTCTTCCCGGCCGCGGGCTGGTTCGGAAGCCGCTTGCCGTCACGCTCGACGATGAAGCCGGCAAGTCCGCTCTCGGGGTCCGCGGTCGCGGTCCACGTGAGGACGGCTTGTGAACCTCTCCGGATGCGCAGGTTCGTCGGCGTCGGAGGGGGAGAATCGTCGGTCACGGCCGAGTCCTTCACATACTCCATCCACTTGCGTGCGACCGCCTCGTTCGGCAGCCACCCGGCCGCGAGCGGGTCGCCGGAGTGGTCGGCCGCGGCCACCGCCTCGCCCCCCTCGATCGGCGCCAGCCAGGCCGCTTCGGCCGGCATCGGCCGAAGTGCCGTGCCGCCATCGGTGGGCAGCCGGGACGCGAGGCAGGCGTCGAGCCAGGGGATGGCGAGATAGCGCTGGTTGCCGCACTCGTGCGCCGTGAGCGGGTCGATCGCCACGCCGATGAGGCCGCCCTTCGATCGCACGTGCTGGAAGAACGCCTTGTTGGCCGGCCACACGATCTTGAACCGTCCGTCGGTGACGGTGAATCCCTCCTGCGTGCCCGGGTTGCACATGATCGGCACCGAGAGCGTCTCATCGCAAAGCGTGTGTGGCTTGATTCCGGGCCGCTTTTCGTCGGCTGCGAAGAGCGGCACGCCCGAGCGCAGCCAGGCCGCGACGACCCGCTCCGGATGGACGAGTGCCATGCCGCCCGCCCAGTGGCCGCCGCCGCTGTGTCCCCACAGGGCCCAGGGCACGGCGGCGAGTTCGGGATGCCCTGCCGACTGGCCGAGATCGCCGAGGGCCCGAACGAACGCCTGCCCGGAGCCGTTGCGCGGATCGCACCACATCTGGCAGTCGGCCTTCTCGGGTTGCTCGTACGACGGGGCCACGAGCGCGCAGGAGTGCTTTCGGGCGAGCGCCTGCCAGTGCAGATCGAAGGCCCCGGTGAGCCCCGACTTGCACGAGCCCTCGCCGCAGCCGTGCTGGTGCACGATCGCGCCTCGGATGCGGTCGACGCCCTCGGGAATCCAGGCCGTAAAGGTCACTGGAAAGATGAGCCCGCCCGCCTCGGTGGAGGCTTCGTACCGGACGCGGTAATACGGCGGAGCCACCTCGGGCCGGACGTCGTAGGGAGGATCTTGGGCGCCTGCATGACCGCCACCCTGGGCCAGCAACGCCGCGACCAGAAACCGAGCGATGGAACGATGCCGGCTCATGGCGACTGCCGCACGTGCACTCCGTCGGCCGTCAGTTGGATGACAGGGATCGCGAGCTTCGCGTCGAAGACGCCCGTGCCGCGCACGACCACGTCGGTGCCCTTCGCGACACCGAAGAGCTTGCGGGCGTCGATCGGCAGAGGCTTGCCGTCTTCGCCCACGAACTGCACGGCGACCATCGGCGCAGCGGCGTTCTTCTTCTTGCAGAACGGGCAATTGTCGGCGTCGTGGCCGGGCTTTTTTGCATGGTCGTCGGCGGGAATTTCGACGAGCACGAACGACGCCTTGCCGTCGAGGAACGGCTCCATGCCGCGGGCGCCGATCCGCCCGGCCACGACGATCG
>RFPF01000225.1 GCA_009926295.1 Planctomycetia bacterium | reverse complement strand
CTCCGAGTGAACGGAGCCCATGGATGGGCGCAGTGAACGTCCGGCGACGGGATACGGGGAGCCCGAAGCCGGCGCGCAATCAACCGGCTACACTCACGCCCATGAGCCAGCCGCGCTGTCCTGTCTGCCACGGTGAGACGTTCGAGATCCGGGCGAAGCTCATGTGCCGCCAGTGCGGCATGATCCTCGAGACCTGCTGCGAGGGCGGGCCGATGGGGAGTTCGCCAGCCTGCGAGCAAGCCACGGCACCGCCAGCACATCCGGAACAATCGCGCGATTCCCGCGACGGTTGAGTTTTTCGGTCGGCGAAGATCGATCTTCTGCTGTGAGTTTGCCGTCTGCGCAAACCCTCGGGATCAAGGAACGGCTCCACGGATGCGTTCCCTCCGACCCGCGGGCAGTGGCGGCGAGGCTCGTCCGGGCTCGCTCTGCGGAACGCCACCGACTGGGGATGGCCTCCGAGAAAGCCTGGAAACAGTGTTCGCGAACCGTTTTGGACCGGTCCTTTTTCCTTTCTGGAGGTTTCTGTGAAGAAGCGTTTGACGTTCAGTTTCCTGCCGTGGGTCGCGGCCGCCGGCGTGTGTTTCGGCGGCTCGTTCGCCCGCAGCGAGGAGGCCTCGGTGCTCGCCGCTGGCGACGCCGCGGCAACCGATGCCTGCATGAAGACCGTGAAGGTCTGGAAGATGGTCCCGGAACTCCGGGACGTGGAGGCCACCGAGTGGACGACGGAAGTCCGCGAGCGGTCCTTCACGGTGAAGAAGCGGGTGCCGCGACTCGAGGAGAAGACGCGGAACTACACGGTGATGGTTCCCGAGAAGCGCACGAAGACGGTCGAGTACACCGTCAACGTCAACGTCCCGGAAACGAAGACCATCGAGTACTCCGTGAAGGTGCCCTACACGGAGCAGCGTGAGGAGACCTACACGGTCTGCGTTCCGGTCAAGGAAGAGCGGACGGCCACCTACAAGGTGAGCGTTCCGTACACCGAGGAGCGGACGGCGACCTACAAGGTGAACGTCCCCTACACCGAGCAGGTGGAGGAGAAGTATACGGTGCGGGTTCCCTACACCGAGCAGATGACCGGCACCCGGACGGTGATGAAGCGGGTTCCCGTCAAGACGACGAAGACGGTCACCTGCCGCGGCGGCCACTGGGTCACCGAGGCGAAGGAGATCTCGGCCAACGGCAAGTACGACGCCGCCGGCAACCCCTGTTGCCCGAAGGTGGTCTGCTGCCGCAAGTGGGTCCCCACGTGCGAGACCAAGGAGATCGCGGTCACGATGTGGAAGACCGAGTGCGAGCAGGTGCCCTTCACGTACTGCGTGAACAAGTGCCGGACCGAGGAGCGGAGCCGCACGGTGTGCGTGCGCAAGAGCCGCTGCGAGGAGCGGACCCGGACCTACTGCGTGAAGCTTTCGCGCTGCGAGGAGCGGACCCGCAACTACTGCGTCACCAGGATGGTTCCGGAAACCCGGACCCGCACGGTGTGCGTCAGCAAGTGCCGCACCGAGACCCGCACCCGCGAGGTGACGGTGAACAAGTGCGTGCCGGAGACGCGGACCCGCGAGTGCTGCTACACGGTGATGGTGCCTGTCCAGAAGACGGCCACCTACACGGTGTGTGCGAGCGACTGCGTCGAGGAGACGAAGACCGAGAAGTACGTCGTGCGCGTGCCCCAGAAGGTCACGAAGCAGGTGTGCGTGAAGGTCAGGAAGTGCGTCGAGGAGCAGGTTCCGGCCGGTGAAGCGGGCGCTGCCTGCGGCGGCGGCGCGAGCGGCGGCCGCGGCCACAAGGGCTGCCTGCGCGGCTGCAAGAAGGGCTGCTGACCTCCTCCCGAAGCCGCCGCGTGCGGCCGAAGGGTGACGCGTGAGCACTGGGTGGGGCGGACGACGGGCGTCCGCCCCACCTTCTTTTTTTGGCGCGCACGCGCCGGCTCACGTGGTGGTGCGACCTCGAGCCTCCCCATTCCAGTCGAGGAGGCTTCGGGCTCCCCGTGTCCCGGGAGCCGGCGCGCGTCACTTGGACCACGACAGGCTGAGGCCTATCCTGACCCCATGCGATACTGGCTGATGAAGAGCGAGCCGGAGGTGTTTTCGATCCGTGACCTCGCCAAGGCGCCGCGGAAGACGACACATTGGGAGGGCGTGCGCAACTATCAAGCTCGCAACTTTCTGCGGGCGATGAAGAAGGGAGATCGGGCGCTCTTCTATCACTCGAATGCCGAGCCCCCGGGGGTCGCCGGCGTCGTCGAGATCGTCCGTGAGGCCTACCCCGATCCCACGGCCTGGGACCCGCGGAGCGACTACCACGATCCGAAGGCGTCGCCCGACAACCCCGTGTGGTCGATGGTCGACGTGAAACTCGTGACGATCTTTTCCCGCGAAATCCCCCTCGACGAACTTCGCGGCGTGAAGGCCCTGGCGGGGATGGAACTGTTGCGCCGCGGCAGCCGCCTCTCGGTCACCCCCGTCACGGCGGCCGAGTTTCGCACGATCGAAACCAGGGCTGACAAGCGGGCATAATGGCGGCCATGCCCTGCCGGATCGAATCGACCGCCGAACCCCGTTCCACCACAGCCGAGGCGCCGCGCCCACTGCCCGAGGCCCTCGCCTGGATCGAGGACGAGATGCTCGCGATTCGCTCCGCGGGGCTCGAGCGACCGCACCGCCGGCGCGAGGGGCGGCAGGGGGCCGAGGTGCGGCTCGACGGCCGCACGCTCCTGAACTTCGGGTCCAACGACTATCTCGGCTACGCGGGCGACGTGCGGCTCACGCGCGCGGCCTCGAAGGGATCGTGCGCCGAGGGCTTCGGAGCCGGGGCGAGCCCGCTCGTGAGCGGCCACTCCCGAGCGCATGAGGCGCTCGAACGGGCGATCGCCCGCTTCCTCGGCGTCGAGGCGGCTCTCGTCTTTCCCAGCGGCTTCGCAGCCAACACCGCCACGATCGCGGCCCTCGTCGGCCCGGACGACTTCATCGCCAGCGACAGCCTGAACCATGCGAGCATCATCGACGGCTGCCGGCTGGCGCGCGCCCGCGTCGGCGTCTATCCACACCGCGACCTGATCGCCCTCTCGGCCCTGCTCGACTCGGCACGCGGTGCCCGTCGCCGTCTGATCGTCACCGACACGCTGTTCTCGATGGACGGCACGATCGCCCCGTTGGCCGGCCTGTGCGACGTGGCGCGAACCCGTCGGGCCATGGTGCTCGTCGACGAAGCCCATGCGACGGGCGTGTTCGGTGATCGCGGCAGCGGGCTCGTGGAGCAGACCGGCACGGCGGACGGCGTTCACGTGCGTGTGGGCACGCTCTCGAAGGCGCTCGGCGCCGCCGGTGGGTTCGTGGCCGGGGGCGAGCGGCTGATCCAGTGGCTGCGGCACACGGCACGGGCGTGGATCTTCTCCACGGCCCATCCACCGGGCGTCGCAGCTGCCGCGACCCGCGCCATCGGCCTCGTGGAGCAGGAGCCCGACAGGCGTGTCGGCCTGCGCGGGCGGGCGGATGATTTCGCGTCCCGCCTGCGACGTGCCGGGCTCGACATCGGTGGTACGGAGTCGCAGATCGTTCCGATCATCGCCGGTGAGCCTGCCGCTGCAGTCGCCCTGTCGGAGCAGCTCGCCGCCGCGGGGTTCTTCGTGCCCGCGATCCGGCCACCGAGCGTGCCGCGCGGCAGGAGCCTCGTGCGGGCGAGCCTCTCGTGGCTCCACGACGAACCCGACCTGCGCCGCCTCGCCGCGGCCCTCGCCGCGCATGCCCGCTAGCCCGCATGAATCGTGGTGCGTGATCGGCGCCGGCCCCTCGGGGCTCGCGGCGCTCAAACATCTGCGCGATCGCGGCCTGCCGGCCGAGTGCCTCGAGTGCGGGGACGGGATCGGCGGCAACTGGCGGTACGGGTCGCCATCGTCTCGCGTCTTCTCCTCGACGCGGCTGATCAGTTCGCGGCGACTCACCGAGTTTCACGGCTATCCGATGCCGCGATCATGGCCCGCCTATCCCGATCACGCCCAGTGCCTGGCCTACCTTGAAGGTTATGCTCGACACTTCGGCCTTCTGCCGCACATCCGCGTCCAGACCACGGTCGTGCGGGTCGAGCGGCCGGACGGGGGTGGGCCGGGGTGGATCGTGACGACGGCGGCCGGCACCTCGACCCGCCACGCGGGCGTCGTGATCGCCTCGGGGCACAACCGCGAGCCACGCCTCCCCGAGATCCCCGGGACGTTCGCGGGTGCATTCTTCCATGCCGCCCACTACAAGTCGCCCCTGCAGCCGATCGCACTCGCGGGGAGGCGGGTCCTCGTGATCGGCGGCGGCAACTCGGGCTGCGACATCGCCGTCGAGGTGTCGCGCCATGCCGCCCGCACCGTGCACTCCACGCGGCGCGGCTATTACGTCGTGCCGCGTTTCATCCGCGGTCGCCCCGCGGACGTCCGTGGTGAGCGTCTCCTCGCGATGGGCGCCCCGCTCTGGCTGCGGCGGATCGTGAGCCTGCGGGTCATCGACCGCACGATCGGCCTGCCCTGGCGCCACGGGCTGCGCCGACCCGACCACGCGCTCCTCGAAACGCACCCGGTGGTCAACGATGAACTCTACGATCGGATCGACGCGGGAAGGCTGGTGCCCGCGGTCGACGTCACCGCCTTCGCGGGCGACGAGGCGGTGTTCGCCGACGGCAGCCGCGAGTCCTTCGACGTCGTCATCTGCGCCACGGGATACCGGATCGAGCATCCCTTCATCGCCGCGGAGCACATCAACGCACACGGTGGGCTGCCGCGGCTGTTCATGAACCTTCTGCATCCCATCCACGACGACATCGCCGTCGTCGGTCTCATCCAGCCCGACAGCGGTCAGTGGGGCATCACCGACGTGCAGGCGCGGCTGGTCGCCCGCATGGCCTGCGCGTCGCCGCACGCCCGGGCCTGGCTCTACCGACAGCGGCAACGGCCACCACGGCGGCGGATCGTCCAGTATGTCGACTCCCCGCGGCACGCGCTGGAGGTCGAACACCACTCCTACCGGAAGCGGCTGGAGCGGCTGGTCGCGGGCATGGATCGACGCCTCCTCAGGGTGCGGGGGCCGGCGGGCTGCCGAAGAGCTGCTCGAGTCCGCGGCTGAGCCCGTCCTTGATCACCGCCTCGGCGGTATTCTCGACGATGCGGCCGACGATCGCGTCGATCGCGCCCGCGTCGAATTGCGGCCGTGCGACCGTCCCCTTGAGCGGGATGACCAGCGGGGTGCGCATCAGCTGCCCGAGCACCGGCGTCGAGCCGGCGATGTCGCCGCGAAACGCCACCTCCGCGGTCATGGCGAGCGATCCATCCGCCCC
>RFPF01000224.1 GCA_009926295.1 Planctomycetia bacterium | reverse complement strand
GCCCGCCCGCATCCTCTTCGACAACGAGAGTTCCGAACGCACCACGATCCTCGAGGTGTTCGCCCACGACTTCGTCGGGCTGCTGTACTCGATCGCCAAGGCCCTGTTCGACGAGGGCGTGTCGGTGCGGGCCGCCAAGATCGGCACCTACCTCGACCAGGTCGTCGACGCCTTCCACGTCACCGACGCCCAGGGCCGCAAGATCACCGATCCGACGCGGCTGGACGGGCTGCGCCGCAGGCTCGAAAGGGTGATGCGTGAGGCCGAGGGCCCGCGGTCCGGGTGATCGCGGTCGCCCGGATCACACGTAGCAGTTGATGACGTTCTCGAACAGTTCCTGCCGTCCGCTCGCATTGGCGGCCGCGTCGCCCTTGGCGAGCATCTCCTTCTCGAGCGACGCGAGGCTCTCCGTGCCGGCCTCGATCCGCCTGCCGAGCGGGCCCGACCACGACGCGTACCGCTCCTCGAGAAGCTTCTGGATCGCACCGTCGGCCCGCATCGCCGCGGCGATCTTCAGGCCGCGGGCGAAGGCGTCCATGCCGCCGATGTGGGCGTGGAAGAGGTCGACGGGCTCGAAGCTCTCGCGGCGCACCTTGGCGTCGAAGTTCACGCCGCCCGGGGCGAGGCCGCCGTGCTTGAGGATCGAATACATGATCTGCGTCGTGAGGTAGACGTTCGTGGGGAACTGGTCGGTGTCCCATCCCACGAGCGTGTCGCCGGTGTTGGCGTCGATCGAGCCGAGGAAGCCCTGCATGCCGGCGTATTCGAGCTCGTGCTGCATCTCGTGGCCGGCGAGGGTGGCGTGGTTGGTCTCGATGTTCATCTTCACGTGCTTCTCGAGGCCGTAGGTGCGCAGGAAGTTGATGCACGTGGCGCAGTCGAAGTCGTACTGGTGCTTCATCGGCTCGCGGGGCTTGGGCTCGAAGTAGAACTGTCCGGTGAAGCCGATCTCCCTCGCATAGTCCACGGCCATGTGCATGAACTTTGCGAGGTGGTCGATCTCCCGCTTCATGTCGGTGTTCCACAGGCACTGGTAGCCCTCGCGGCCGCCCCAGAACACGTAGCCGGCCCCGCCGAGCCGGTGCGTCACCTCGATCGCCTTCTTCACCTGGGCGGCGGCGTAGGCGAACACCTCGGCATTGGGGCTCGTGGCGGCGCCGTGCACGTAGCGGGGGTTCGAGAACAGGTTCGCCGTGCCCCAGAGGAGCTTCTTGCCGGTACGCTCCTGGTGGGCGAGCAACCGGTCGGCGACGGCGTCGAGGTGCCTGTTGCACTCGGCGAGCGTCGCACCCTCGGGGGCCACGTCGCGGTCGTGGAAGCAGTAGAAGTCGCAGCCGAGCTTCTCGAGGAACTCGAACGACACGTCCACGCGGGCGAGGGCCGCCTTCAGGGGGTCGCTCTCCGTCTCCCATGGGCGGACCATCGTGCCGGGGCCGAACGGGTCGCCACCGGTGCCGCGCATCGTGTGCCAGTAGGACACGGCGAACCGCAGGTGGTCGCGCATCGGCTTGCCCTCGACGAGCGCCTCGGCGTCGTAGTGCCGGAAGGCCAGCATGTTCTTCGTCTGCGGGCCCTCGTAGCGGATCCTCCCGATGCCTGCGAACGCCTCTGCCATGCGTCGTCTCCCGTGCAAAAGAGTGTCGGAATCAAGGGCCGCGGCCACGGCCTCGAGGGGAGGAAGGGTAGCACGGGCGCGCTGGTTTCGCCATCCGATCGAGGCCCGTCGTCGCCGTTCGCCTCGGCCCAACGCGTGGTACACTCCGCGGGTCCCGCCGGTGCTCATGACGCGGCGCGTGCGTCGCGATTTTTCGCATGCAACCACTCCAGCCGGATGCCGGTGAGTCGCCGGGCGATTCGATCGAAGCGTCGCTGCCCCTCTCCGGCGGCCTCACCGACTTCATCCTGCCGCCAGCACCGGATCCCGGTGCCGACCTCCAGCCCGGCGCCCGTCTCGGCGACGTGACGATCCTCCGGCTCGTCGGCGAGGGGGGCATGGGCCGGGTCTACGAGGGGCTGCAGGGCATGCCCCGCCGCCCCGTGGCCGTGAAGGTGATCCGCCCCGGCGTGCTCTCCGCGACGTCGCTGAAGCGGTTCGAGTACGAGGCCCAGATTCTCGGACGGCTCACCCACCCGGGGATCGCCCGCATCTATTCGGTGGGCACGCAGCGGCTGCCCGGCGGCGACGTGCCCTACTTCGTGATGGAGTACGTCGAGGGCGCGCGGCCGGTCACGGTCTACGCGGCCGACAGCGGGCTTTCGGTGCGCGAGCGGCTCGTGCTCTTCCGCGAGATCTGCCGGGCCGTCGCGCACGGCCACCAGCGGGGCGTGATCCATCGCGACCTGAAGCCGGGCAACATGCTCGTCGACGCCGCTGGGCAGGCGAAGATCATCGACTTCGGCGTCGCGCGGAGCACCTCGGACGACGCGGCGCTCACCACCGTGCACACCCATGCCGGACACCTCGTGGGCACGGCGCAGTACATGAGCCCCGAGCAATTCGCCGACGCGGTGGACGGGCTCGACGTGCGGGCCGACGTCTATGCGCTCGGGGTCGTGCTCTACGAACTCCTCGCGGGCAGACTGCCCTACGACGTCGCGAAGCGGCCCGTCTACGCCGTCGCACACGTGGTGCAGCAAGCCGAGCCGACGCCGCTCGCGAAGGTGCATCCGAGATTCCGCGGCGACGTCGACACGATCGTCATGAAGTGCCTCGAGAAGGACCGGGGCCGCCGCTACTCCAGCGCGGCCGAACTCGAGGCCGACCTCGGCCGGCACCTCGACGGCGAGCCGATTTCCGCGAGCCCGCCGCGGCTGTCGGAGACGATCGCGAGGCTGGTGCGCCGCCACCGGCTCGCCGCCCTGGCGACGGCCGCTTTTCTCACGGCGCTCGTCGTGGGGGGCGTCGGCGCGTCGATCTTCGCGGTCCGCGCAACGCGGGAACGCGCGGTGGCGCTCCGCGAGAAGGCCCGGGCCGACGCGGCCGCCGACGTCGCGACGCAGCGGCTCTACCTCGCCAACCTGCGGTCGCTCGCAGCCGCCATCGGGGATCGGAATCTGCGGCTCGGCCGCCAGCTGCATGCGGAGAACGTCGCGCTCGCAGGCGATCCGCCGCTCGAATTGCGGATCCTCGGCGCGAGGCTCGATGAAGCGCTCGTCGTGCTCGACTGGAAGCGTGGACCGGTCGGGGAGGTGGAATACAGCCCCGATGGCCGAATCCTCGCCGCCTGGTGCCTGCTCGGGGAAACGCTCCGCTCCGAGGATGACCTGAAGCGGCTGGTGCACGCGAGCTCACTCCTCACGTCGAGCCGGGGCGAGATCGTGTTCTTCGGCGTCGGCGGCCGCCACGACTACGCCCGGCTCCCGACGCCGGCGGATGAGTGGGCGACGTTCTGGCGGGCCCGCTCGACGGCGTGGGGACGCCGCTCCGGCGACGATCCCGTCGTCCGGCCGGTCGCCGTCTGCCCTGCGGGCGGGCGGGTCGCGGTCCAGGTGTCAGATGGCCGCATCCACATCAGGGACGCGACGAACGGTTCACGGGAAGTGGTGATCGCGGGACATCGCGGCCGGATCAGCGGGGCGTCGTTCAGCCCCGATGGCAGCCGCCTCGCCATTCGCGGGGCCGCGAAAAGCCTGGGGCTGTGGGATGCCTCGAACGGCCGCCTCGTCGCCATGCTGGGGGACCGGGAGGACCGGTTTGGGGCGATCCAGTTCAGCCCCGACGGTTCGCGACTCGCGGCCATCGAGCTCAGGCGGGACCGCCTGCTGGCGGTGCGGATCCACGACGCGGCCGACGGCAGACCCCTGGCCACCGTGACCACACGGCGGGCGGATGTGCCGACCGGGTGCCTGCTCGCGTTCAGCCCCGACGGCGATCACCTCGTCGCGGCGCTGGCCGACGACGAACTGCGGGTCTGGAAAGTCTCCAGCGGCGATGCGTGCGCGAGCCTGGAGCGCGCTTCCGGAACCGTGACGGTGCTGGCGTTCAGCCCCGATGGCCGGCAGGTCGCCGGCGGATTCGCCAACGGCGCCATCCGGCTCTGGAACTGGCGCACCGCCGCTCTGGAACGGGAGTTCCTCGGGCACGACGGCGCCGTCACGACGCTGGCGTTTCACCCCGACGGCGACGCGCTCGCCTCGAGCTCGGTCGACGGCACCGTCCGAATCTGGTCGCGCGCGGCCGCGGCACCGCTGGCGTCGTTGCCGGATCGCCGCGGGATGACGGCGGCCGCCTTCAGCCCCGACGGTCGGCGGCTCGCGGTGGCACCGCTCGACGGCGGCACCGTCGAGCTGTGGGACCCGCGCACGGTGGAGCGGCTCCACGCGCTCGACGTGGGGGACGGCACGGTCGCAGAAGTCGCCTACGCCCCCGATGGAGCGCTGGTGGCGGCCGCGGTGAGGGCCGGCGACCGCGCCGGGGGCGTGCGCGTGTGGGACGCCGAATCCGGAACGCTGGTGTGCGCGCTCGACGAGATCGCAGGCGGCGTCGAGCGGGTCGCCTTCAGCCCCGACGGATCGCGGCTGCTCACCACGTCGGGCGGAGGCGTCGCGGCGGTGTGGGATCCGCGTTCGGGCCGCAGGGTGTCGTCCGCGGCGGCCGACTACCGGGGCGGCTTCGACGACGTCGGTGCCGTCTTCGGCCTCGCCGGGAAGCGGGTGGGCTACCGGATCCCGCGCCTGCTCGACGCCGAGACGGGGGCCGCGGCTGCGGCGCTGGCGCAGGGCCACGTGTCGTGCCTGGCGGCAAGCCCGGATGGGCGGCTGCTTGCGGCCGGCATGGCGATCGGCTCGGTCACGCTCTCCGACTTCTCGACCGGCCGTGTCTTCGCGCGGCTCCACGGCCACGCCGCGCCCGTGCGGGCCATCGCCTTCAGCGTCGACGGGTCCCGCATCGCGACGGGCGCGTTGGACGGGTCGGTCTGCCTCTGGGATGCCCGCGGCCGTGTCGAACCCCGCGATCCCATCCGCGCGTTCATCGGCCACGAAGCGGCCGTGGAGATGGCGGTCTTCGGCCCCGACGGCCGCCGGCTCGTGACGGCCGCGCGAGACGGGACGGCCCGCGTCTGGGACGTGGAGACGGGCCAGCAACTCTGCGTGCTCCCCGCGCCCCGGGATTTTCCCCGGGCGGTGGCCCTGAATGCCGACGGCTCCCTGCTGGTGACCGCGGACTCCGCGGGCGGGGTGCTGATCCAGGGGCTTTCCAACGCGGCGGTCATCGACGCCCGGCGGGCCGCGGTTCACGCCCGCTGACGCCGTCGTCGTCGGCGAGCGGTGGCAGCGGGGGCGGGATGACGCGTTGCCGTGGCTCCTCGAGCGTCGCGAG
>RFPF01000223.1 GCA_009926295.1 Planctomycetia bacterium | reverse complement strand
GCGGTCGATCAATCCCGCCGTCATCAGCCGCTCGAGCCGCTGCCGCACGGCCGTGGCCGTGACTCCGAGCGCCGCCGCGATGTCGGCCACGCCGAGGCTCCCCTGCACCCGCAGCACATCGAGCAGGGTGGCGTCCGCCGGCCTGATCCCCGTCGCGGTCGACGCCGCGCCGGTCGATTCAACGGCCGCGGGGGAGTGAGGTGCTTTCATGCTCATGTTTCATTTATAGGCCGCCTCCGATTTTTGACAACCCGCCTTGCGAAAATTTGCTCGTGCCGCCGGAGCGGGGAAAATGCGTTCGCATCACCTCGATGAACTCCGCGGGCGACAGCACCCGCGACACGAGGCCGCGGAACTCCCGTGCGCCCGGCAACCCCTGAGCGTAGGAGCAGGCGAACTTGCGCATCAGGAGCGTGCCCCGTTCCGCGCCGAACCGCCGACAGACGAGGTCGTAGTGGTGGAGCACGAGTTCATACTGCTCGTCGGGCGTGGGGTCGGCCGGCTTGGGCTCGCCGCGCAGAAGCGCCGCGGTCTGCGCGAAGATCCACGGTTTGGCGAGCGACTCGCGCGCGATCATCACGCCGTCGAGCCCGTGGCTCGTGAGCCGCTCCACCGCTGTCTCCGCCGAATCGATGTCGCCGTTGCCCACGATGGGCAGCCGCGACACGCTGCGCTTCACCGCCGCGATCGCCTCCCAGTCGGCCCGCCCCGAGAAGAACTGTGCGGCCACGCGGCCGTGCACCGTGAGACAGGATGCGCCGGCCTCCTCGATGCGCTGGGCGACCTCGACCGCCGTGCGGCACGTCTCGGCGCAGCCCAACCGGATCTTCGCCGTCACGGGCGTGCCGTCGCACGCCTCCACGACGCGGCGCACGATCTCGCCGACCCGCGAAGGGTCGCGCAGCAGCCACGACCCGCTGTGGGCCTTCACGGTGACCTGCCGGACGGGGCAGCCGAAATTGAGATCGACGACGCTGACGCGAAAGTCCCTGGCCAGCCGGCGTCCGACCGCAGCGAGATTCTCCGGATCGTTGTCCCACATCTGCACGGCGAGCGGACGCGGTTCGTCGCGAACGCCCCACAGCCGGTCGGGGTTTTCGCCGCGGTGCGTCTCGAGCCACCGGGCACCGCGGGCCGCGATCATCTCCGTGGCCAGGAGGCCGGCCCCGCCGAACTCGCGCACGACCTGGCGAAACGCATAGTTCGTGTAGCCCGCCATCGGCGCCTGAAGCACCGGCGGGTCGACGACCACGGGGCCGATCGCAAGCGGCCGGACGGCTGGACGCGGCGTCGAAGCCTGCGTCGGGGAGATCGTCGCGTTCGAGGTGCTCATGGCGTCGCGGGCAGCGGAGGCGGAGCGGCCTGCAGCCCGGCGGGCGGGACGAACACAGGAGGCGGACCGGACGGCGGTGAGGCGGACGGCGGAGCCGTTTCCGCGGTCGCCCCCACGGTCATCAACGATCCCTGCGACCGCCACGGAATCGGCGTGCCGATCAGCATCGACGCGAAACGGTCGTCCGGAACCGAGAAGTCGGCGACAGCCATCACGTATTCGGCGATCTCGCCGTTGTAGACGCGAACGTCCTCGATGAATCGTCGCTCCTGCACGCCGAGCCGCCCGGTGGCGGCTGCCACCGCCTCGATGGGCAGCCGGCCCTTGGCATGCTCGGCCTCGGCGAATTCCAAGGCCTGCTCTGCCGCCTGCACGGCAGCGGCCCGCGCCTCGATCCCCTGTTGCCGCACCGGCAGGGTGCGGTTGATCGCCCGCACGCGACCAGTGGCGGCGCGATTCGCGAAGATCGTGTCGAAGTGGGTCTGGTACGCCGTGACGAGCGGGCGATCGACCGGCCACGGGAGCGGCTCTCCGGGTGGCAGACGGACGAGGTCGACGAGTTCCTGCTGGGCCACCACGAGCGCCGCCTGACGCTCGGCACGCTCCGCCCGGGCATCGGCCACGAGCGCCTCGACGACGGCGCGGTCGTGCTCGGACGCTCCGGGCGCGACGAGTTCGAGCCGCCCGACCGCGCGGCCGGCCTGCCGCAGGTCGGCGAATGCCGTGACGGCCTTCCAATATGCCTGCGTGATCCAGAGTCTCCGGGAACGGTCTCCCGACCGTTCGAGCGCCTCGAGCAGCGGCAGCGGCCGTTCGTGGAGGCGTTCGGCTGCCGGTTCCGCGGGCTCGAGCATGCCGGCCATCACCGTCGCGGCGGCCGAGACGGCGGGCGCCGGCCCGTCGGCCATCGCCGCCGGCGGCGACTGATCCGGCGGATTGACGACCACGGACACGGTGCCGTCCGCCGCCACATCCCGCGGCGCGGCCGACTGGGGAGCATCGTCCCCCTGCGCGCTGATCGCACCCGCCCCCAGGCAGATTCCGAGGGTCACGACGAGCCGCGCGAAGGGTGGCATGGGAAACGTCATCGCGTCCAGTAGGCTCACACAGGATGGATCGCCCGTCAACGCCAACCAGCCGACGGCACGGCATCTCCTCCGCCTGCTGCGGCTTACGCGAGGCTCGGCTGGAGGCCGAGCCTGCGCGGATCGGGGCAACCTCGGCTTGGCTCACGTGCGCGCCGCAGCATCCCTTCGGGCTTACGCGAGGCTCGGCTGGAGGCCGAGCCTGCGCGGATCGGGGCAACCTCGGCTTGCCCCGCAGCCGCGGAAGCGAAAATCGGCAGGATGCCGATGTTTCGCGCTATCTTCAGCTCGCGGCGTCGAGATACGGATCCTGGCTCATCTGGATGTGGGCCTCCGCCCGTTGCCGCTCGACGTATTCGAGCAGTCGACGCTGGCGCACGTGCCGGGCCTCGATCCGCTGCTGGGCCCGCTTGTACACCGCGATCGCGCGTTCCGAAGACGTGCCGCAATGACGCGCGAGCCGCCGCGCGATGCGGGCGGCCCGCTTCGGGCCGTATGCGCCCACGAGAATGTCGTCGTCGAGCGCGACGTACTGCCGCCACGTGCCGGGATCTCCCTGCCGGCCGCAGCGGCCGATCAGCTGGCGGTCGATCCGCGCCGAGTCGTGCAGTTCCGTGCAGATCACGTGCAGCCCGCCGAGTTCGTGCACGCCCGGCCCGAGCTTGATGTCGGTGCCGCGGCCCGCCATGTTCGTGGACACGGTGATCTGCCCCTGCTGGCCGGCCTGGGCGACGATCTCGGCCTCGCGCGCGATCTGCCGGGCATTCAGGACGGTGTGTGCGAGCCCCGCGTCAGCGAGCATCCGCGAGAGCAATTCCGACTTGTCGATCGAACGGGTGCCGATCAGCACCGGCCGGCCGAGGGCGTGCATCTCCTGCACCTCCGCGACGATCCGCGCGAATTTGTCCGCCGTGTCGGCGCAGATCGCCGGAGGCAGACGCCTGCGTATGGCCGGGCGGTTGGTGGGGACCGTGGCGACCGCCACGTCGTAGGTGCGGCTGATCTCGCCGGCGCTCGTGGCGATCGTCCCCGTCATGCCCGCGAGGTGCGGCCAGCGGGCGAACAGGTCCTGGATCGTGATCCGGGCGGCGTGGCCCGAGGGCACCGAAACCTCCACGCCCTCCTGGGCCTCGACCGCCTGGTGGAGGCCGTCTCGCCACGTCCGCCCCTCGGCGGCACGGCCGGTGAACTCGTCGATGATCACGATCTTGCCATCGCGGACGACGTACTGCCGGTCGCGGGAGAAGAACTGTCGCGCCCGGAGGGCCCGCTCGACGGCATCGTAGAGTTCGAGCAGGCTCACGCCGTCGAGCAGCGGCGGCCGCTCGTGGGCTCGCACGCGGCTGCGGCCGCGGCCGAGCAGTTCGCACGTCTGCTTTTGGACGTCGGACTCGTAGTCCTCGTCTCGCTCGAGCGTCGCAGCCACCTCGGCCGCGAAGCGGAACACGCCCTCCTGCACGGCCTGCGCCTCGCCAGGCGGCGACGCGATGATCAGCGGTGTGCGGGCCTCGTCGATGAGCACGTTGTCGGCCTCGTCGACGAGGGCGAACCAGTAGGGACGCTGCAGGAGCTGTGACGCTCCCGAGGCGGCCCGGCCGGTGAGCATGGCCCCGAGGTCAGCCCGACCCTCGGCGATCTCCCGGTTCATGAGCCTGTCCTTCAGGAAGTCGAAGCCGAACTCTTTCGCCGTGCCGTAGGTGACGTCGCGGGCGTAGGCGGCGCGGCGAGCGTCGAAATCCATCTCCGACTCGATGATCCCGACCGACAGGCCCAGCGCCCGGTAGATCGGCTCCATCCACTCGGCGTCGCGGCGGGCGAGGTAGTCGTTGACGGTGGCGAGGTGGGCCCCCTTGCCGGCCAGCGAGTAGAGCACGAGCGGCAGCGTGGCCACGAGCGTCTTGCCCTCGCCCGTCTGCATCTCGACGATCGCGCCGTGCACGAGCGCCACGCCGGCGAGGAGCTGCACGTCGTAGTGCCGCATGCCGAGCGTGCGGCGGCCCGCCTCGCGGGTGGCGGCGAAGCTCTCGACGAGCAGCACGTCGGCGGGCTCCCCCGCCTTCGCCCGGTACGAGAGCGACCGGGCCAGCCGCCGCAACGCCGCGTCGCTCAGCGACTCCATCTCCGCGGCCAGTCCGTCGATGCGCTCCACGACCCGCCACGTCGAGGAGTTGATGGCGGAACGGCGGGGCTTCAGCCAATCGAACATGCACGGCACCGTGGGAACACCCTCACGATACCACGCGGGCCGCACACGCGGTTGCCGCCCGCAGCATCCTCGCCGGCCGCCGCGCATCGGACGGGTAGGAGTCGCGAAGCCGCCCGTGCGTCAGTATTTCGGGGCCGCCGTCGGGGTGGCCCGCGCCGGAGGCACGCTGTTGGGGCTCTGGAACGGCCACCAGTTGCCGTTGGCGGTCTGCTGCTGGGGAAACGCCTGCTGCATCTGGCCGGTCAACTGCTGTTGCTGCTGCTGCAGGTTCTGCTGCATCTGGTTGCCGTACTGGTTGACCTGGTTGTTAAGGCCCTGCTGATACTGGTTGGCCGTCGCCTGCATCTGGTTGGAGAGCTGCTGCTGCTGGTTGGCGATCGCCTGCTGCGTCGAGTTGGCCCACTGCTGCGGCTGAGCCTGCATCTGATTGGCGTACTGCTGCACCTGGTTGTTGGCCTGGTTGCCGTACTGCTGGAGCGAGGGCGGGGCGGTGGGCGTTCCGGTCTGCGACCAACTCCACGTGTTCGGCGCCGGGGCCGCGGGTGCCGCTGGGGCGGTGCCCTGCCAGCCACCTGTCGGGCCGGGCATCACGGGGGCCGGCGGGTAGGCGGCGCCCTGGGGGGAGCTCACGTAGCCGTTGTAGGGCGCCGGCTGGCCGATCATGCCGGTGCCGGGCGGTGGGACGGTGGCCCCGTAGGCGGGGGCG
>RFPF01000222.1 GCA_009926295.1 Planctomycetia bacterium | reverse complement strand
GAGCCTCTGGGTCGATTCGGGCGGGATCACGAGCCCCAGCCGCTCCGCTTCCTCTGAGATCGACCGCGCAAGCGGCTCGTGCATCACTTGATGAACAGCATCTCGCGGTAGGTCGGCAGCGGCCAGAGGTCGTCGGGCAGGAGCATCTCGACCTGGTCGGCCGTCTCACGGAGTGCCGTCATCGCCGGGATGACATCGGAGTTGAAGTGCTTCACCTCCCCCCGAAGGTCGGCGGCTCCATGGTGGGCCAGCGCCTTCTCGAGCGCCTCGATCCGTCCTTCGAACTCGCCAACGAGCTTCGTCAGCTTGTCGAGCGTGCCCATGTGCACCGCCTGCCCGAGACTCTTGAGTTTCGTCGCCGTATCCACGAGCTCGCCCTGGTAGCGGTATCCGGCCGGCAGGATCATCGTCTTGGCGATCTGCAGGGCCGCCTGGGCCTCGGTGTTGATGTCCTTGCAGTACCGCTCCATGTAGATGTCGTAGCGGCTCTCCATCTCGCGCTTCGACAAGACCCCGTACTTTTCGAACAACGCCACGTTCTTCGGTGCCACGAGGACATCGAGCGCCTCGGGCGTGGCCCGCAGGTTCGGCAGCCCGCGCTTCTTGGCCTCCTCGTGCCACTCCTGGGAATAGCCGTTGCCGTTGAAGATCACGGCCTTGTGCTCCGAAATGATCTTTTGCAGGAGTTTTTCCACCGCTCCAGCCAGCTTCGACTGGTCACCACCGGTCGCCTTTTCAAGCTCCGTGGCGATGTAGTCGAGGCTTTCGGCCATGATCGTGTTGAGGGCCACGAGCGGCCCGGCGATCGACTGGCTCGCCCCGACGGCCCGGAACTCGAACTTGTTGCCAGTGAACGCGAAGGGACTCGTGCGATTCCGGTCGCCCGCGTGCTTCGGCAGCGTCGGCAGCGTGTCGACTCCCACGGTCAGCGTGCCCGACGACTTCGAACTCGTCGCCTTGCCCTTCTCGATCTGCTCGAACACGTCGGCGAGTTGATCGCCGAGGAAGATCGAGATGATCGCAGGCGGCGCCTCGTTGGCCCCGAGCCTGTGGTCGTTTCCGCTGGCGGCGACCACCGCGCGGAGCATGTCGGAGTGCAGGTGCACGGCCCGGATCACCGCGGCGCAGAACACGAGGAACTGCATGTTCGCGTGCGGCGTTTCACCCGGCTCGAGCAGGTTGCCGAGCTTGCAGCCGAGCGACCAGTTGACGTGCTTGCCCGAGCCGTTGATGCCAGCAAACGGCTTCTCGTGGAGCAGGCACGCCATGCCGTACTTCTGCGCCACGCGGGTGAGCGTCTGCATGATCGTCTGCTGGTGGTCGGTGGCGATGTTGGCGTTCTCGTAGATCGGGGCGATCTCGTACTGGCTCGGGGCCACCTCGTTGTGCCGGGTCTTGACGGGCACGCCGAGCTTGAACAGTTCGCGTTCCGCCTCCAGCATGAAGGCCAGAACACGCTCTGGAATCGCCCCGAAGTACTGATCCTCGAACTCCTGGCCCTTGGGGGGCTTGGCGCCGAAGAGCGTCCGCCCGGTCATCACAAGGTCGGGACGGGCGAAGAAGAAATTACGGTCGATCAGGAAGTATTCCTGTTCAGGTCCGGCCGAGGCCGACACCTGGCCGACGTCCTTGTGCCCGAACAACGCGAGCACGCGGCGGGCCTGCTTGTCGACCGCCTGCATCGACCTCAGGAGCGGCGTCTTCTTGTCGAGCGCCTCGCCCGTCCACGAGCAGAAGGCCGTGGGGATGCAGAGCGTGGTGCCGTTGGGATTGTCGAGGATGTAGGCCGGGCTCGTCGGGTCCCAGGCGGTGTAACCGCGGGCCTCGAAAGTGGCGCGGAGGCCGCCCGACGGGAAGCTCGACGCATCGGGCTCGCCCTGGATCAGCTCCTTGCCCGAGAACTCCGCGATCGCGTCACCATCCCCGGTGGGCGTGAGGAAGCTGTCGTGCTTCTCGGCGGTGAGGCCGGTGAGCGGATAGAACACGTGCGCGTAGTGGGTTGCACCCTTCTCGATCGCCCAGTCCTTCATGGCGAGGGCGACGGCATCCGCGATCGAGGGGTCGATCGGCTTGCCCTGCTTGATCGTCGCCTGCAGCGCCTTGTAGACGCTCTTCGGCAGGCGATCCTTCATCACGCCGTCGCTGAACACGTTCGCCCCGAAGATTTCACTCGTCGGTGTCTCGCGGAAATTCCACGCGTGACCGTTGGACTTGTAGTTGTTGATGGCGGCGACGGCACTGGCACGGGCGAGCGTCATGAAAAGGTCCTTCTCTGGATGGGGCGGAGCATCACGATCCGCCGGAGTTGGAAACGAATACGGCGTTCTTCGCGCGGGCTGCAGCCAGAAGGAAGATTTCTGAAGCTCGCACGGATTCCGACACTCGGCGCAGGGTACAGGCGCCAGGAGGCGAGTTCAAGTAGCAGCCGGGATCGGCCTACCGAGCCACGGTCGAGCGCGGCTGCGGCCGCGCTGCGGGTCGCGGCAGCGACCTGCGGGCCGCCTCGACCGCCGCCTCGAGAAACGGATCGGCCGGCGAACCGGCGACCTCCGTGGCGGCGAGCGCCACGCCGCCGGCCGGCCGCGCCACGGTGTGCACGGGCAGGTGCGGCTCGACTCCCACGCCGCTGTACGGGTGGCCGTTCGGCGAGTAGAACCGCGCCGTCGTCAGCCGCATCCCGACGCCGCCGGTCTCCAGTGGGAAGATTCCCTGGATCGAGCCCTTCCCGTAACTCCGGGAGCCGACGATCGTGCCGCGGGCGTGGTCGCGGATCGCGCCGGCGAAGATCTCGCTGGAACTCGCCGAATCACCGTCGATGACGACGACCAGCGGCATCTTCCAGGTGCCCGGGCGACTGGCCGTGTAGTTGAAGTCTTCCTCGGGACTGCGTCCACGGGTCGCCACCACCAGGCCACGCTCGAGGAACAAGTCGGCGACGTCCACGGCGGCCGAAAGCAGCCCGCCCGGATTGCCGCGGAGGTCGAACACGAGCGACCGCATCCCCGCCGCATCGAGACGGCGGAGGGCCGCTTCGAGATCGGCAGCCGTCGTCTTCTGGAACGAACTGACCTTGAGGTAGGCGACGCCCGCCGCAGCATCGAGCATCCGCACGTCCTCGACGCTCGGAACCTCGACGTGCTCGCGACGCACCGTGACCGCCCGGGCCGGGGACGGTGCCCGCAGCACGGCGAGCGTGACAAGCGAGCCCGGTGGCCCCTGGAGCAGCTGCGCGGCCTGATCGACGCCCATCCCCGCGATCGCGCGCCCGGCCACCGCCACGAGGTGGTCGCCCGCTCGGATGCCGGCCCGCTGCGCAGGGCTGCCTGGGATCACGTGCACGACGAGCAGACCGTCGGCCGCGGACTTGAGCTCCACGCCGAGCCCCACGAAATTCCCCTCGATCTGCGCGTACAGGTCGTCGAGCTGGCCGGTCGTGAGGAACGCGGAGTACTCGTCGAGGCCCCCCATGGCGGCGGCGGCCATCTCCATCAGCGTGACCGCCGGCGGCACACCGAGCGTCGCATGCGCGACGTTCGCGACCCAGGCGGCGAACGTCTCGGCTTCGGCCTGGGATCCCACCGATCGACCCGCCGCGAGTTGGGCGATGCGATGGCGATATTCCTCCCGGGCTGCCGCGTCGTTCGGGACACGCTGGAGCGAGGCGAACACCGGGTCGTCGATCGCGACATCCATCGCCAGCATGCCGCGCGACACGATGCGGGCGAAGTTCGGCTGCTCGACGTGGTGCGACGCGATGCGGGCGAGGACTTCCGCATACAGCCGCCGGGCATCCGCCTCGGTAAGCTTCGTGATCTGAGCCCGATAGGCGGTTTCGTTGTGGCGGCGCGTGACGTCGCAGTGGATCTTCGCGAGGTCGTACCGCTGCTGCAGGTCGGGGGCGAGCGTGCCCTTCCGCGCCGCGGATTCGCAGGCGCTCACCAGGTCGGCCCAGCGACCCTGCCGCTCCAGGGCGGCGGTCGCCGAAGCCAGATCGTCGTGCGACGCGCCCGAAACGAGCGCCGTGGACCACTCCGGGGCGAGGACATCGGCTGCGAAACCGCCCGTGAAGCACGCGGCCCACACACAGCCGGCCAGCAACCATCCGCGCAGCAGTTGCGCGAGCAGGCACGTCGGGGGGCTGACGACGTTCACGTGGGCGATCCGTTCGCGTGAGGCCGCATCCTGTCGCGGCAGGCAGCGGTTTCTCCGTCAACCGCCAGCGATTATGGATCACGATTTTCATACGGTCAAAAAAACGCGGCCCGGCGTGGCGAAAAACCGGCGCACCGCCCCGGACAATTGGAACGACCGGAACAGCCTGCCGGATCGCCCGGCTCCAGGCCGCATCTCAGGCGGCGGCGAGATCGTGCACGGCGAGCACGCGGTCGGCGAAGGCCCGCGGTGCACACACCTCGGCCACCCGGCGCCCGGCCGAGGCGCCGAATCCGACCGCCCGCGGCCGGTCGGCGTGCAGGCCGCGGATGGCCGATGCGAGCGCGGGCACGTTCTCGCGGGGCACCACGACCCCGTCACGGTCGTGCCGCACGAGCTCCTTCATCCCTCCCGCATCGCTCACGACCGGACAGACGCCCCACGACATCGCCTCGAGGAGCGCCCGGCAGAGGCCCTCGTGTCGCGACGGCATGGCGAACAGGTCGAACGCCCCGGCCAGTGACCCGGCGCCCGGGATCGCGCCGGCCATCCGCAGCCGGCCCTCCCAGCGCGGGTCCTGCGACAGCCGGGCGACGCGGCCGTCGTGCACCTCGCCGATCACGAGCCAGAACACGTCGCGAAGGTCGCGGCACTCGAGCCCCGCCCGGAGCAGGAGATCCGTTCCCTTCACCGGCCGGATGTGGGCGATCGTGCCCACGACGAACGCTTCGGCCGGGATGCCGAACCGCGCGCGGATCTCCTCCCGCCGCGGGCTGGCTGCCACATCCGGCGGCTGCACACAGTTGTAGACCGTGTGGCACCTGCTCGCCGGGATGCCCGAGGCGACGAGCCCCGCCGCGACCGCGTTCGATTCACAGGCGTGGGCGCGCACCCTGTGGGACAGGAACGTGATGTGGTTCGCGGGGTCGAGCCGCGACGGCGGGGTCGAGATGCCGCGAAACGACACGAGCACCGGCGGCCGACGCAGTCCCGTCGCGGCGAGGTTCGCGACGGCGAGTGCTTTCGGAGAGAACGCGTGCACGACGTCCGGTGCGTGCCGGGCGATGAGTTCGCGGAGCCGCACGACCGCCCGCATGTCGAGTTTCGCCCGTGGGTCGAAAGTCTCGCTCGCCCGCAGGTTTGCCCGCGCTTCCGCGGACGGTCCGACGGACGGGTAGTGCAGGGCCACGAGGTCGA
>RFPF01000221.1 GCA_009926295.1 Planctomycetia bacterium | reverse complement strand
GCCTCGCCGCGGCGCTCGAGTCGGCCGCCCTGCCCGTGATGGCTCCGCTCACCGGCCGCTCCTGGTGGCTCGACCGGACGATGCCGCAGTGCGACGCGGCGACCACGCCCGAGCGGTTCGTGCGCGACGCGGTCGTCACCGCACTCGCGACCATGTTCGACGCGCGGCCCCCGGGCATCGCGCTCATCGGCGTCGGCATGGGGGGCCAGGGTGCGCTGCGGCTGGCCTACCGGCATCCGACCGTGTTTTCGATCGCGGCCGCGATCGCGCCGGCCATCGACTTCCATCTCGGCATGCGACACGCCGGCGAACGCGACGACGGGGATCTCTTCGACACGCTCTGGGAGAGCTACGGCGACGTCGAGCGGGCTCGTCAGGATACGGCGATCCTCCACGTGCATCCGCTCAACTGGCCGCGGCACCAATGGTTCGCGAGCTGCCCCGACGATGTCCATTGGCACGACGGGGCCCAACGGCTCCATTCGAAGCTCGTGGCCCTCGGCATCCCGCACGAGGCGGTACTCGAGGGGCTCGCGGGCGAAGACACTGCGGCTTTCGGGGATCGCGTCGCCGACGCCGCCGTCAAGTTTCTCGTCACGTCGCTCGACAAGGAATCGCGCCGCATCGCGTAGGACGGGCCGCAGCCTGTCCCCCGACGCGGTCAGGTGCCTGGGAGCGGCCGGCTCACGGGCTGGGCTGGAGCCGGGCCGAAGCCGGGCATACGCGGCGCACCGGCGGCGCCGCCGAGCTGGTCGAGGTCGAGAAACCTCGCGTCGTCCACGTCCACCCGGTTGAGCGACCGCCAGTAGAGGATCTTGCCGGCCGACGCGCTCGACATCGGCGCGCCCACCTTCAACTGCCGGAACAGTTGCGCGTCGCTGCGGCCATCACCCTCGAACACGAGCAGATCCTTCGCCTCGCTCCAGCTCAATCGGTCGCTTCGGGCCGTGAACGACTCTCCCTCCACGAGCACGTTGCCACCGGCCATCAGTTCGAGCGACGTGCGCCGCTGGCCGGGCGCCGGCGGCGCCTGGGCGACGCCGAGCACGTCGCTGGTGATCGCGACCGCCCGCGGCGCCAGTCCGCCCGGCGCGTGCGGATCGAGCGTCTCGTCCCACCGTGCCACCGGACCCCAGATCGCCTCGACCCGCTGGTGAAACTCCATCTGCCGGCGGTGCATGTTGCCCCGCAGACCTTTTTGGAAGTCGACGCCGAGGTAGGTGAGTTCGTCGGGCCGCGGCGGCGCGGCGGGAGCCGGTGTCTGCCCCGGGGTCGCGGGCACCGCCAGAACCGGGCCTTGGCCGAAGCGGGTGCTCTGGAGCCGGCCGGGCCCGCTTCCCGACACGTCACCCGTCGCCCGATCGAACACGAGGTCGCGAACGAGGAGCTTCTCGACCGACCGGGAGCCGTCGGCCGACGACGACTGGCTCTCGATGCGCACGCCGCTGCCGCAGGCGATCCGCGCGACGTCGCTGCGCGGCGATCCACGCTGCATGCCCTCGACACTGAAATCCATCGGCTGGGTGAAGATCACGTCGAGCGACCCGGCATGCAGGACCGTGGCACCGCTGGTCGTCACCACTCGGTCGACGAATCGGGCGGTGAGCCCGTCGAAGTCCATCCGCCCCTGCCACGCCACGACGAGCCGGCCCGGGGTCTGCCCCGGCGTCGGTGCCGCAGCCGCCGCCCCCGCCATCCCGAGCGATTCCAATCCACTCGCCCCGGTCATCGGCAGACCGAGCGTGCCGGCACCATCCACGAGCAGGCGGTTGCGGCCGCGGTCGAACTCCACGAGCGGGCCCTCGATGTCGAGGCCGCGTCCACGCACCTTTGCCGGCCGGCCCGACACGACGGCCCGCGCGTCGAACCGCGTGGGCCGCGACAGCTGCAGCTGGTCACCGGTGATCTCGAGCCCCGGCTGACGATCGGCGTCGGACGCCCCCGTGCCGCCCGGATCCTCCTCCACGAGCCGCACCTGATTCTCGAGCGAGATCTCCTCGATCTGGTTGTTGCCCGGGGCCATGCTCACCATCCCGCGAACGAGGCCGCCAGTGGCGAGCATCTTGCCGCGGGACGGCCCGGCCCGCTCCCCGGGCTTGGGCGGGGCGGCCGGTCCACCCGGCACGACCCGCCCGGCCGGACCGGCTGGCGGCGGCCCGCCGGCGGGCGTGGCGACGGCGACGTGCTTGAACCACAGTTCCATCCGCTCCGTGCGGGCGGCGAGCTGCTCGGAGTCGATCTCGACGGTGCCGCGGGCCAGCATCCGCGCCGGCTTCACGCCCGAAAGTGCCAACCCGGCTGCGGGCTGGCTCTCCTTCGCAGCCGCGGCCTGCTCCGGACCACGGGCCACATCGAGCCAAAGGTGCAACTCGGCGGCGCTGAGCCGTCCCTGCGACTCGATCGAGACGTCGGCATCGCCGGCGAGCGAGGCGACGTGGCCGGCGCCGTCGGGTCGCATCCGCAGCCATTTCTTCCAACGGGCCTCCACCGGAGCCGATCCGGACGGGCGGGCCTTGAGCCAGCCCGGCCCGACGGCCATCAGGGAGCCGGGATCGCCCGGCGGCCCCGGGCAGTAGTCGATCGACCGGGCCTGCATCTCCGTGCCGCGAAGCACGAGCCAGACCGGCTCCTCGCCGTCGAGCAGGATGCGCCGCGTGGCGATCTCGTACCCGAGGCGGGCGGCCTTGGCCTCCATCTCCGAAGCCGTGGACCTGGCGCACACCGGGGTGCCCCGGGCCTGGATCTCCACGGGCTTCAGGCCGCCGGCGGCCCCGCCGTGTTCGCCCTCCGCCGCACCCCGTGCCAGCGTGATCGCGAGCAGGTCGCAGGTGAGCTGGTCGGTGCCGCCGTCAGCCGCCGTGCGGACGACGTCGACATGATCCTCGAAGGTGATCACGTTGGCCGACACGTTCATGCACAATGCCCCGCGGCAGTTCACGAGCACCGGGGGCTGCTCGTTCGCGACGTTCCCCGCGGGGGCCTGTCGCGCCGTGTCGGGGCCGGAGAGCAGGCCCGAGGAAAAACCTTCGAGCCGCATCCGCACGTCGCGATCGAGCCGGATCGCATCGACGCCGCCGATGTTCGGCCCCTGGGCTCCCGGCCCGCCGGCCTTCGGCAGCAGCGTCGCCACGAGCGCCCGGCCGCTGCCGGTCGAGCGGCCGTAGCGGAACTGCACCAGTTCGTTGGTGCGGATCTCGAGTTCCGCGAGCTCGACGTCGCGGGTCACGATCTCGATCTCGTCATCGGCCGCCGCACCCGAGGGAGTGCCCCGGATCGTGACCTGACCCCGGAGGCTGCCACCGACGAGCTTGGCGAGCTTTCCCTGCCGCAGGTCGAGCGGCTCGTCGAACTCCAGCACCGCTCCCTGCGGCGCCCGCAGCACGAGCGTGCGGCCCGCAGCCGCGCCGTCGGCGGTGCGATTGCGGTCGGGCAGCATCACGAGCGTGCAGGGCACGAGGTTCACCCGGCCGTCTGGGAGCGAATGGTATTGCTTGAAGAGCAGCCGCATCTGCCGGCTCTCCAGCACGATCGGCTCATCCCGCTCCCACGATCCCGCGGGGAACACGTCGCCGAGCGCCGCCAGCCGCTGGTCGGCTCGGGCCCGGATCGCGGCCGCCTGCTCCGGCGACAGTTCGAGCGCCTTGGCCGCGTCCCTCATCCTCGGCTCCACCCACGGCACCACCGCCAGCCGGTAGAAACCCGCCGCCGAGAGCGCGACGAGAAACACCCGCACCGTGCGTCCGAGGCGATGTTCCGTCATGGGTCGCCCGTCTCGCTTTCGTCACGCGGACGCGGGCTGATAGCGGCGCACGATCGCCTCCCAGCTGCCGCGAGCCTTGAGCATCTGCTCGATCACCTCGCGCACGGCACCCTGCCCGCCCGGCATCCGCGTCACGATCGCGGCGGCTTCGATCACCTCGGGGCAGGCGTTCGCGACCGCCACCCCCACGCCACACCGCATCATCACCGCGAGGTCGGGCAGGTCGTCCCCCACGAATGCCGCCTGCTCCCACGGCACGCCGCACTCCGCGAGGATGCCCGCGGTCATCTCGAGCTTGTCCTCGACACCCTGCCGCACGAAGCCGATGCCAAGCTCCTCGGCGCGCAACTGCACGACACGGCTGGTCCGGCCGGTCACGATCCCGGTGAGACCACCGGCCCGCTGCCAGAGGCGGATGCCGAGGCCGTCTCGGATGTGGAACGTCTTCTGCTCCACCCCGTCGTTCGTCCACGTCACGCCCCCTTCGGTGAGCACGCCGTCGACGTCGAGGAGGAGGAGCCTCACCTGCGCGAGTCGCTGGTGAAGGGCGTCGTGCAGGCTCGATGAAGTGTGCATGGGTGGCTTGGCCTGCGGGAGCCGGAGCTCAGGCGGCGGACGCCGCGGTCGCGGCACGGGGAAGTTCGAGCGTATCCGGTGGCACCATGCCGACGAGGTCGACGATGTCGAGCAGGCCGACCACCCGGCCGGACTCATCGACGACCGGCAGTTCGCTCAGCCGCCGCGCCTCGAGCAGCACGAGGGCGTCGCGCAGCCGTGTGCCCCGGGGCACCGTCGTGGGCCGGGCGGTCATCACGCCGCCGATCGGGCCGTCGAGCGCGGCGTCCGCCCGGCGCTCGAAGAGCCTCGCGAGGTCGCTGTCGGTGAAGATGCCCACGAGATGGCCGGCGTTGTCGATGATCATCACCGCGCCGGTGCGGCGCGCAGGCAACGGCCGTGCGAACACTTCGCGCACCGTGTGGTCCGGCCGCGCGGTGCGGCACGCGCCGAGCGGCCGCATCGCGTCCTCGACCCGCATCAGTTGCCGGCCGAGGCTGCCCCCGGGATGGCGGGCCGCGAAGTCCTCGTGCGTGAAGCTGCGCAGGGCGCTGGTCGCCAACGCCAACGCGTCGCCGAGCGCGAGCATGAGCGACGTGCTCGTGCTCGGGGCGAGGCCGAGCGAACAGGCCTCCCGCACGCTGCCCGTCGCCACGACCACCTCGGCCGCGCGGCCAAGCGTGCTCTGCCCGGAGCCGGTGAGCGCCACGATGCGGATGCCCCGGGCCGCCACGTGCGGGACGAGGCGGACGATCTCCTCCGTCTCGCCCGACTGCGAGAGGGCGAGCAAGAGGTCGTCGGCCCGCAGCACGCCCAAGTCGCCGTGCAGCGCCTCGGCCGGATGCAGAAAATGGCTCGGCGTGCCGGTGGAGGCGAGGGTGGCCGAGATCTTCCGGGCCACGAGCCCGGCCTTGCCGATCCCGGTCACGACCACGCTGCCGGTGCACCCGGCGACGAGCCGCACAGCCCGCGCGAACGCCTCCCCGAGCGAGTCGGCCGACCGCAGGATCGCCTCCCCTTCGGCGCGCAGAATCTCGCGGCCGTGCGCGAGAAG
>RFPF01000023.1 GCA_009926295.1 Planctomycetia bacterium | reverse complement strand
CCGGCGTGTGCTGACGCGGCGGCGTCTCCGCCTGCCTGACTCAACTCGCTCGCGCCGGCTCGTGACTGCCCGGCGCCTCTCGCTTGACGTTCGCCTCGGGCCTCCAGCCCTCGGCTCACTGCATGTCCGCTTCGCTTTCGCCATCCATGGCTGCGCTCGCTTCCATAGCCCGCTCGAGGGCACGGGCAGCCCCGAGCCTCCTCAACTAAACTTCATTGGGGGAGGCTTCGGGCTACCCGTACCCCGGGAGCCGGCGTGAGTGACCAGCGGAGCCATGGATGGCGCAGCGCCTGTCACTCCGAGTGAACGAAGCCCAGGATGGGCGCAGTGAACGTCCGGCGATGGGGTATGGGTAGCCCGAAGCCGGCGAGGACGCGTTGACGATACGATGAGAAGTATGGAACCCGCGCAGCCCTATCGCCTCACCGACAGCCCGTGGTTCTGGGCGACGTTGTTCTCGCTGATGGCGCTCGTCGGGATCGGGCTCATCGCACCCAAGTTCGACGTGCGCCAGCGGCAGATCGAGGGCCGCTATCTCGGCCGACAAAAGGCGGCCGAGGAGCGGGCGAGGCGTTCCGCGGGGCTGCCGGCGACCGACCTTGCCGCCGAAGCTGCGGATCGTGAGGCCGTGGCACCTCGGCGGATCATGCCGCTTTGGACGCTCGCGACCGCCGCTGGGGCGGCAGCTGCAGGATCGGCGGTGATGCTTCGCCGTGAGTGGGCGTCTCGTCGCTGACGGGTGCCGTCGGCAGGTCGTCCGTCAGGCCCTGCCGACGCATCTCGGCCCAGTCGGCCTCGGTGGGCTTGGCCATCGTGCCGAACACGTAGTCGCCGACGAGCAGGAACACGTTGAAGTTCTTGGCCGGGTAGCGGTGGTGAAGGTAGTGGTGCCGGGCGAGTTTCTTGAAGAGCCGTGTGTTGCCGAAGAAGCGGCCCTTGGGCTGGTGCATCTCGAGATGCACGAAGTTCCACGTGAGGTGGTGAAGGATGACCACGATGGGAAACATGACGGCGCCGATCGTCGTGAACGGGGCGAGCACGAGCGCGAGCGGCAGCGACTCGATCAGACCCTCGCGGGGGTTGAGACGGATGCCCCGGTCTTCGCCGGGCGGCAGCGGCTCGTCATGAAACTCCTCGCGATACTGGACGTGATGCTCGAGCGCGTGGCTCGTGAAGATCTTGGTGCGGGCGCGGACGTTGCGAAACAGGAAGAACTTCGGCCTCCGGTGCATCAGTTTCGCGTGGACCTGGTGTTCCACGAGCGACATGAACACGGCCCAGAATGCGAACCAGGCGACGATCTGCAGGGCGAGCATCATGGGGCACCTTTTTTACTTCCGAAAACTGTCCAGCTTGCCGTCATATCGGAAGTGACGGTGCCAATCCCTGAGAGATTGCGGGCAAGGATGTACCAGAACCCCCAGACTCGTGTCGCGGCCAGTTTTCCGGGTCATCCGATGATGGAACGGCGGCGGGAAACGTAGTCCCAGACCACGAACCGCTCGAGGTCTTTGCCTGCCGAAAAGAACACCCGGCCGTTGGCCGTCTCGGCCAGGCGGTAGGCGAACTGGATGTCCTCCCGCGACTGCGACCAGCCCGAGAGCAGGAACACGTTCACCGTGATCCCCTCGCGGCGGCACGCCTGCGCCTCGCGGATCGTCGCCTCCTCCGTGCGCGGGTGGGGCGGATAGAGCAGGAACAGCTGGCTTCCCTCGAAGTGGGCGGTCGGCAGGCCGTCGGTGATGACGATCACCTGCTTGTTGGGCGTATCCTGCCGGGCGAGATGCTGACGCGAGAGTGCGAGGGCGTGCTGGATGTTCGTGAAGTGCGGGGGCACGTCGTTCTCGGAGATCGCCGGGTCGCTCATGTCGGCCCGCAGGCGCACGACCGAGTCGAAGATCGTGACGGGCTTCGGCAGGAACGTGACCACTTCCGCGGCCGGACGCGGCTTGGCGAACGAATACATCTCGATGAACTGGAGGAAGTCGCCCGGATACTCGCGCTGCACGAGACCCTGGAGCGCGAGCGCCATCCGCTTCACGTTCACGTACGTCCCGCCGTATCGCATCGACCCGCTCATGTCGAGGACGACGGTCGTGGCACACTTGGGGGTATTCCGCGTGCGATGGACCTCGATATCGCGCTGGTCAAGCTTCAGCACGCCGTCTCGTCGCCCGCCTGCAGCCCGCGCGCCCGCCTCGCGCAGCATCGCGTTCACGAGCGAGCCGGGGATGTCCATGTGGGCCACGGAGTCGCCGAATTCGTAGGGCCGGGTGGGCACGAGTTCGACGGCGCCGTCGCCCTGCACGTTCACCTGGTGGCGGCCGGTCCGCGACGGGGCGAGCGCCGAGAAGATTCGTTCGAGCAGCTTGCCCTGGAACACGCGCAGGGCCTGCGGCGTGAGCTCGTAGCCGCGTTTCGTCTTTTCCAGCCCCTGCTGGGCGGCGAGCTGCTCGACCATGTCCTGCACCTGCTGCTTGAGCCGGTCGAGTTCGTCGAGTTCGCCCGACTCGACGAACCGCCCGAGGGCCTCCATGTCGATGAGGGCGATCTTCGCGTTCTTGCGGGCCTCTTCGAGCTGCCGCAGCAGCCTCTCGATCGTCTCGAGTTCCTCCTTCACCTCGAGCGCTTCCGGCACGGTGAGTTTCTCCCGGCCCGTGAACTGCCACTTCGCGGCGAGCTCATCCACCTGGTAGACGTCGCCGAGCCGGTCGATCAGGGCCACGAGATCGGTGGCGAACCGGCTCTGGTCGTTGTCCTCGGCGTACCACAGCCGCTCGAGCTGGCGGAGTTGCTCCTCGCGGATCGCCTTCTGGAAGGCATCGCGGGACTTCGCCGGCGGCTTCGCCCGCTGGGCCGCGTCGCGAAACGCCCCGCGGGCCTTTTTTCGCACGGAGTCGGTCTCATGGCGTTCGAGGATCCTCCGACGCCGCTCCTCGAGCTGACGCTTGATCGAGTCGAGCGATGGCCCGAGCCCCTTGATCTGCTCGGGGTCGAGCACCACGGCCTCGGCGAGCTGCTCCTCCGTGAGGTCGTCGATGCTGCCGAACTCGAGCAGGTGCTCCATCGCCGGCGTCACGAGGTCGGCCGCCGGCGGCCGTGGCGGCGGAATCCGCGCCGGATCGTAGCGCTGGTAGGTGTGGACGATCCCGCCGAGCGAGTCGCGCGTGGGCATCAGCGGAAGCCTTTCGTGTCGTAGATCGTGTGGCCATGCTCCTGGATGCGGGAGATCCGCTCGGTGGCGTACAGCCCCGCGAGGACGAATTCGATGCAACTGGCCCGCACGGCCGGGTCCTGGGCGGCGTTGACCTCGAAGGCCTTCTGCCACACGGCGGGGACGTCGGCCACGATGCCCTCGTAGGCTCGGCTCGGCACCATGTCGCCCACCTCCACCTTCACTCCCTGGCCGAACACCTTCGCGATCTCGTCGAGCCCGTGCTCCTCGACGTATTCCTCGAACACCGTGGCGATCGCCTCGGCGATCACGGCGTCGAGCACCTGGCGCTCGCTCATCTGGTGGCTGCCCATGAGGTCGAGTTCGAGCTTGCCGAGGCTCGAGGCGTAGAGGTGGCCGAGGTCGCTGATCCGCGGCACGGCCGGCTTCTCGCCGAGCCGCACGCCCCGCTGCCGGGCGCTCGCCACGACGGTCTTGAGGTTGGCGATCGAGAACCGCGCGCTCACGCCCGACTGTTGGTCGATGAACTTGCTCCTGCGGGCGGCGATCGTGATCTGCTCGAGCACCTCCCTCATGAAGTACGGCACCACCACGGGCCACTCGCCGCCGAGATCGATCGCCGCCTCCTGCTCGGCCACCTTCACGCCGAGGTCACGCTCCCGCGGGTAGTGGGTGTGGATCACCGCGCCGATCCGGTCCTTGAGCTGCGGGATGACCTTGCCCGAGCGGTTGTAGGTGGAGGGGTTCGCCGAGAAGAGGAGCATCACGTCGATGTCGAACTTCACGGGATACCCGCGGATCTGCACGTCGCGTTCCTCGAGGATGTTGAACATCCCCACCTGCACGAGCTCGTCGAGCTCCGGGAGTTCGTTCATCGCGAAGATGCCGCGGTGCATCCGCGGGATGAGGCCGAAGTGGAGCGCCTCCTCGCTCGCCATGCTCGTGCCGCCGGCGAGCTTGGCCGGGTCGATCTCGCCGATGATGTCGGCGAACTTCGTGCCCGGGGCCAGTCGCTCGGCGTATCGCTCCTCGCGGGGCCACCAGGCGATCGGCACCTCGGCCGGGTCGCGCTCGGCCACGAGCCGCCTGCCCGCCTGGCTGATCGGCTTGAGCGGGTCGTCGTGAAACGGGATCGCGGGGTCGTCGAGATACGGCACGAATTCGTCGAGGAACCGCACGAGCAGCCGCATCAGCCGGCTCTTGGCCTGGCCCTTCTCGCCGAGGAAGAGCATGTCATGCCCCGCGAGCAGGGCCACGTTGATCTCGGGGATCACCGTGTCATCGTAGCCCACGATGCCGGGAAAGAGCTCGTCGCCGCTCGCGAGCATCCGCAGGAAGTTCCCGCGGACCTCCTCCTTCACGCTGCGGCTCTTCCAGCCGCTGGAGCACAGTGCGGCGAGTGTTTTCGGCGGGGACGCTGCGGCAGTCGGCATGGCGAACGCTCCGTGATGGTGTTGAGATTGTAGCGCGCCCGATTGTGTCGTGGCCTGCTATGACCTAGAAACCGCCGGCAGCCCTACCCGCCGACTCGCACCGCGCATGACCATCCGCCGCCATCTCGACCGGTTTTCGTGGCTGGCTCCGGTCGCACTCATGCTGCTCGTGTTCGGCGGCGTCCTCGCCCATGGCTGGGTGAATTGGGACGACCCGCTGCACGTGCTCGAGAATCCCCGCCTCGTGCCGCTGTCGTGGCGAGGGCTCGGGCAGTTGTGGATCCGGCCGTACCGGGGCCTGTACGTGCCGGTGAGTTACACCGCTTTCGCGGCGGAAACCCTCTTCGGGCGCGCTGTGTCGGCCACGGCCGCGCCGGCGGCCGCCGTCTTTCATGGCGTGAGTCTGCTGGTCCACGCGGGATGCGTGGGCCTCGTCTTCCGGCTCCTCGGCCGCCTCGAGGCGACGCCGTGGGCGGCCGCCGCAGGTGCGGCACTGTTCGCAATTCATCCGTTGCAGGTCGAGTCGGTGGCCTGGATCTCCGAGCAACGCGGGCTCCTCGCGGCGTTCTTTTCCCTGCTCGCCATCGAGTTTTTCCTGCGAGCTGACTGCAGCAGCCAATCCCCCTTCCCATCGCGGGACGAACTCGCCGCGTCGCTCTGCTTCACGACGGCGTTGCTCTGCAAGCCGTCGGCGGTCGTCGCGCCGGCACTGGCGGCGGTGCTGGCCACGGTGTCGCCCGCTCCGCGTCGCCCGCGGCGGTCGGCCGTCGTCCTCGGCCTGTGGTGCCTGCTCGCGGTGGCGACGGGCTGGGGCACAACCGCGCTCCAGCCGGTGGATTCCGGGGTTGCCGGCCCCTGGCGGCTGCGGCCGATCGTCGCCGGCAATGCTCTCGCGTTCTATGCCGGGAAAGTGGTGCTGCCACGAAGCCTGTGCATCGACTACGGCCTGACTCCGACCGCGATCGCGACGGCTCCGC
This sequence comes from Planctomycetia bacterium, assembly GCA_009926295.1. Classification (GTDB taxonomy): domain Bacteria; phylum Planctomycetota; class Planctomycetia; order Pirellulales; family UBA1268; genus RGVT01. The sequence goes on along the minus strand of RFPF01000023.1, from coordinate 14,997 downwards.
ACGCCCTCCGGAAGGCGATCGCCGTGGCGGTGGCGCTCGCCGCGGTCGCCGTGGTCCCGAAGCTGCGCGGATGCCGGCTCCCATTGGCGATCTTCGTCGTTCCGCTGCTGCCGGTGCTCGGGTTCGTTCCCTTCTCCTTCGAGGGGATTTCGGTGGTGGCCGATCGCTACGCATACCTGGCGATGCTCGGACCGGCCGTCGCCGTCGCGAAGGCTCTCGATACCGGACGGAGCCGGTGGCGGGGGCGGTGGGTGGTGGCCGGGGCGATCGCGGTGCTGGCGGCCGGTGCCTGGTTCCAGACGGCCGTCTGGCGGGATTCCGTCGCGCTCGCGGGGCGGGCGCTCGCCGTCAACGGGGGCACGCGAGGCACGCTCAACAACCTCGGGCTCGCCTTTCTGGAGCGCGGCCGGTTCGCCGAGGCGGTCACATGCTTCGAGGATGCGATCGCCTGCGACCCCGGGTATCCGCGGTCACGGTTCAACCTCGGGCTCGCCTGGCACCGCACGGGGCGTCTGGCCGAAGCGGAACAGGCCTATCGCGAGGCGCTGCGACTCGACACCACCTATGGGCTCGCCCGCAACAACCTGGGGATCGTGCTCGGCCAGACCGGCCGCCGCGACGAGGCAGAGCGGGAGTTTCTGAACGCGCTCGCGATCGATCCGGATCACGTCGACGCGGCTCGGAACCTTGCCAATTTGCGAGCGATCGAACCGGCGGCTGACCGCGAGTGAGCCGCTACTTGTCGACGTCGTTCTCGTCGAAGATGTAGTGCACCCAGCCGCCGCCCTCGCCGATGTACCGCTCCCATTGCGTGGCTCGTGGCGATCGCAGGCGGCGGTTCGTCGTGAGCATCTGGGAATAGACCCAGGGCTCGATCTTTTCGCTGAGGAAGCGGGTGTGGCCGTCGCAGAAAACGACGCCCGTGCCGCCCGGATGACGTGACGACGGGAATCGCAGGGCCCAGTCGGTGGTGGAGAGCGGAGCCGTCTCGGCGGTCGGGTTCACCGTCCGCTTGCCGGCGGGCGGTTCCTGCCCAGCCGCCAACTGCGGCGGGTGGAGGATCAGGTGTGTCGTCACGACGGCGTTCGCGTTCGGCTGGGCGGGCAGCGGCCTCGCCGCCCACGCCGCGTCGGTGGGTGCCGTCAGCCCCGACCGCTCCGCCACGAGCAGCGTGCAGCCGGCGCCGTCGGCGGCGCCAACCTGCGTGAGCGAGCCGCGGGCTGGGTTGTACGCGCTTCCCGAGGTGCTGATGTGCCAGGCTGCCGTGGCGGCGTTTCCCGCGGCGTCCAGGAACACCCCGTCACCCCGCCACTGGTCGGTGCCGTTGAGCGTCTCCGCGCCGGTGCCGCCGTTGCCCATGTAGGTGAGTGGCCCGCCGCGGAGATCGCTCGACGCCGACGGGCAGACGTAGCCCGGAATCCGCTTCCTCGCCACGTCGTCCACGGCGGCGCCGTTGGTGTACGTTTCGTGCCAGTCGTAGATCTCGCGCTGATCGAAGAACGGCAGGATCATCACCGTCCACGACACCAGGGCGTTCGGCTTGTCGTTTGCGGCGACCCGCTGCGACGTCAGGGTGTCGAGCGGGTTCCGCCATCCGGGCAGGACGGTCTTGTCGGCGTCGTACGTGATCAGGGCCTTGCCGATCTGCGACAGGTTGTTCATGCAAGAACTGCGGCGGGCGGCCTCGCGGGCCATGCTGAGCGCGGGCAGCAGCATGCCGACGAGCACGCCGATGATCGAGATCGTCACGAGGAGTTCCACCAGGGTGAAGGCGGACCGCCGGCGCGGCGAAGGCGAGTTGCTCATGTCGAGTTCCGGGAAGGGCTGCGGGCTGGGGAGGGCTGCAGGCAGGTTCACCGCTGCATCGACCAAGATGCTACGTGCAGTCCGTTAGGAACCGGTGAGGCGGCCGATTGTGAGAAAATAATGAGGTGGCCTCTGCGTCCTTTACACGCTTTGCCAAGCGGGGGATAACCCGCAGTGGCCGGTTCTTCCCGTTTTTCGGCCGCGGGCTGCAGCCCAGCGGCCTTGGCAAGGGAGATGGAACTCGGTGTTCGCGGCGATTGATAATCCCTCGTTCCAGGCGTTCCCGTGGCTGGGCCTCCTGCTCTGGGCGGCGTTCGCGGCGGCGGCGGCGGCTTGCACGTCGGCCACGCGGTGGGTGCACGCGACGGGGCAAACGCTGGAGATTCCCCATGCCGATCGCTGGGCGGTGGCGGTCGCCGCATGCGGCCTCGCCCTGCTCGGTGGATTCCTCGCGGCCGGCCCGATCGCGATACCCGTCGCCGCCGCTGCGGCGGCGGCGGCCCTCGTGGGGTTCGTGAGGAAGCGTGACGCTGTCGTGCCGGAAAGCCGCCGATTTCTTTCTCGCGGGGGAATGGCGAACATCGCCGCGGAAGTCCGGGCGGCGTCCAAACGCGCGACCGAGCGGCAGCGGGCGGAGAAGCAACCGGCTCCCACGCTCGCAGAGCGGCTCAAGGCGCTCATCGGGGGCCTCGGCAAGGCGAAGGCGAAGCGCGGCGATCCGGCAGCGGCCGAGGGCGTGGCAACGGCCGCGGACAACGGCGTGTTCACCTTCCTCAAGAAAGACGGCACGCCGGCGATCGCGACGGACGATCCGGAGGCGATGTCGGACAACGTGCGCAACTCCCGCAAGATGCTCATGGCCGCGATGCGGGCCGAGGCGACCGACATCCACCTCGAACCCCAGGAGCAGCAGTACTTCGTCCGGTTCCGCATCGACGGCGTGCTCCAGGACATCGACAAGATGCCGATCCAGGAGGGCCGGGGCGTGATGTCCACGCTCAAGGTGCTTTCCGACATGAACATCGCCGAGCGCCGCCGCCCGCAGGACGGCACGTTCGCCGCGACCCTCGACGCGGCGAAATACGACATCCGTGCCGCTTCCACACCGACGAGTTACGGTGAAAAGATGGTGCTCCGGCTCCTGCAGTCGTCGGGCGGGGTGATGAAGTCGGGCCTGGATTCGATCGGCCTGCGGCCGCAGGTGCTCAAGCGGCTCAACGAGATCATCCACAAGCCGTACGGGATGTTTTTGGTGGTCGGGCCGACCGGCTCCGGCAAGACGACGACGGTGTATGCGTCGCTGAGCGAGATCGACGCCCACAAGCACAACATCACCACCATCGAAGACCCGGTCGAATACCGCCTCGAGAACATCACGCAGATCGCGGTCAACAGCCAGGCCGAGGTGTCGTTCGCCAAGATCCTGCGGAGCGTGCTCCGTCAGGACCCGGACGTGCTGCTCGTGGGCGAGATCCGCGACAAGGAGACCGCCGAAATCGCCTGCCAGGCGGCCCTCACCGGGCACTTCGTGTTTTCGACGCTCCACGCCAACGACACGGTGGCCACGATCACGAGGCTCCTCGACCTCGGCCTCGATCCCACGCTCATCCAGACTGCCGTCACGGCGGTGCTCGGTCAGCGGTTGGCCCGCAAACTCTGCGAGAAGTGCAAGCAGAAGTGCGATCCACCGCCCGGCCTGCTCAAGAAGTTCAAGCTGCGCGACGGCGAGATCGGTCACATCTACCGGGAGAAGGGCTGCGAGCACTGCCGCGGCACCGGCTTCAAGGGGCGGATGGGCATCCACGAACTGCTCGTCATGAACGACGGTATCCGGGATCTGATCTCGGATCAGCCCGTCGTGGGCGACCTCAAGAAAGCCGCCATCAAAAGCGGCACGCAGACGCTCCAGATCGACGGCCTGATGAAGGTCATCAAGGGGCAGACGAGCGTCAGCGAGATTCTGCGCGTCACGACCTGATCCTAAACGATCGAGCCCATGTACGACCTTCTCGTCATCGCCGCGGTGCTCGGGGCCGTCTGGCTCGGGTCCACGAAGGGGCTGCACTGGGCGACATCCGTCGCCCTCGAGATGGCGGCATCCTTCGGGCTCGCCTTCCTCGTGCACGAGCCGGTCGCCGCCGGCGTCGCGGAATTCATCCGGCTCACGGCCGAGCCCCTCCTGCCACAGGGCACCGATTACCAGTGGTTCGCGATCCTCGTGGCGTTCCTCCTGGCCTGCTGGGTGCCGTTCGGCCTGCTGATCTATTTCCTGCATCGCGGCGATGAAGACGGCTCGCTCGACATCCATCCGCTCGTCGACCGGATCGGCGGCGCTGTGGCCGGTGGGGTGGCGGGAATCGTCATCGCCGGCTGTGTGCTCGTCACGCTGTCGATCGTGCCGCTGCCGGGCTGGCTCAAGCCGGCGGGCGGCAGCATGTTTCTCGACGCGGGCAGCCTCGTCCTGCGGGCCGTGGGGCGGCTCGCACCCGAGACGCACGAGACGCCCGAGGGGGGCTGGTCGCTCGTCCTCGATGGGGAGCCGGCATCGCGGAGCACGTCGCTTTCGGCGAAACTCACGAATGAGCCGTGGTGCGACGTCGACGGCGACTCGAAGCAGACGGAGAAAGACCCCTTCCGCGACCTCGATGGGAACGACACCTACACCAAGGATCTGTATTTCGTCGATGTGGACGGCAACGGAAGCCGGCGGATCGGCGTCCTCGACAAATACATCACGGGCTGCTGGGATTCATCCCTCAACTCCTCGCCGCGGGAGCGGCCCGATGTGAAGAAACCGGCGCCCGAGGAGGTGGCGGAGGCCGGCGCCCCGGCGGCAGCCCCCGGCGGGCAGGCAGCGGCACAGGAGGAGTTCGAGGATGATTTCTGACGCATCCCCCGGGTGGCGGCTGAGCGGCTTTCGCAGGCGGCAGGTCGTGGTGTGCATGCTCGCGGCCGCGTGTTGCACCGCATCCGCCCAGGAGGACGGCCTCGACGCCAAGCGTCTCATCCAGCTCATCGACGGCGGCGAATATGCGGCGGCGATCGCCGAGGCGGGAGCCCTCGAAGAAGAGGCCCGTCCCAGGTCCAAAGACAACACCTTCGTGCCGCGCACGCGGGCGATGGTCGAGCTGCTCCTCGCCCGGGCGGTTCTCCAGCGCCGTATCGGCGATCTCGATGCGGCGGAAGAGTCGCTCGGCGTCGCCTACAAGGCCTACACAGACCGAGAGTTCCAGCGGCGGCTCGGACTCGCGGTGCGGGCGGGTGGTGATCAGGCTGCGGCGGCGCTCGTACCTTTCGAACTGGTCTTCGTCGATCTGCTCGACCAGCGGATGGGGCTCGTCGTGGATCGGCTCAGGCAGGATGGCGGTTCCGCGGAGCCGGAGAAACTCGCCGGCTGGCTTGCGCAGTTCGAGCAACTCTCCAAGCAGGCTGCGGCCGCCCGGCAGGGGCTGACAGAGCGACTCGAGGGGGCGGGGGCTCCGCTGGCCCAATCGCCACGGGCTCGCATGCTGGCCAGCGACATCGAATCGATCAAGCTGGGGGCGATGTTCGCGCTCGCGAGGATGCTCCTTCCCGGTGCGGAAAAAGCCGACGCCGCCGGACGTGGTGCCGCGACGAAGGTTCGGATGGACGTCGTCAGGCAGCTCACGCAGGCGGTGGAGCGTGCGGAGGAAATGCTCACCGCAGTCGCCGACAACGAGGCGGCGAAGGACGACGCCGGGGAAAGAATGCGGCTGGAAGCGGATCGAATCCGCGTCGATCTGCTCGCGTGCCTGGCGGAAATGCAGCTCTTCGCAGGGGCCGCCGACGTGGCGGAAGAGACGATCGATCGGGCCCTCCACCTCCAGAAGGCGATGCTCGATGAGATGCATCCAGACCGTCTGCAGCCGACGATCCTCGCCGCGGGCATCGCCGAGGCACGGCGTCGGGCGAGCGAAGCAGCCGGGCGAACCTTCCCGGCCCGCGAGCAGGCGAAACGCGTGGCGGCGCTCGCCGGGGAGGCGAGGACTCTCCTCGAAAAGCACGACAAACTATTCAACGAGGCATGGCCGTGGCGGGCGTCGCTCGCCGCGGTGGCCAAGAACGTCCCCGCCGCCGAGGCCCGCAAGCCCCAGGATCCAGCCGTCGCCGATGCGGTCGATGCCGCAACCCAGCGGGTGATGCCGCTCATCCGGGCGATGCCCTGACCCGCGCGTGGCAACGGGCGACCGTGTGCCCGATGCGTGTGCCGTTCAGTTCGTGCCGGTGGCCCGGCGATCGACCTCGGCGAGCACCGGGCGGGGATTGTCGAGTCGCGTCGCCAGCCCTCGGGCCCGCCGCTGGGCATCGGTACCCGCATCCTCCTCGCCCACCGACCGCAGCACTCCCGCGAGGCTCGCGAGCGTCAGCGCCCGCTGCTCGAGATCGCTCGCGTGCAAGCCCCGAGGCTGCCAGCAGTCGAGTTTGGCGGCGGCGACGGCGACGGCGAGGGCACGCTCCTTGTCCTTGCGTTCGAGGTAGGCGACCGCGAGCGGCACGATCACCTCGGCCGTACGCCAGGCATCGTTTTGGCCATATTTTTGATACGCCGCCTGGACGCGTTCGAGGAGGGGAATCGCCTCGACGGTGCGGCCCGCGGCGACCTTCGTCATGGCGAGCGCGTGGGCGGCGGCGGCCGCCGCCGCGTTGTCGTCGCCCGCGACCTTCGTCCAGATCGAGAGCGCCCGCTCGAGCGAGCGCTCGGCCGCGTCGTCGCCAGCCGCTCGTTCGCAGAGCCCCACGAGGAGCAGGGCACCGCCCACGTCGGGATGGTCGTTCCCCAGGCGCTTCTCGAGCGTTGCGGCACCCGCGCGGAGCAGCGGCAGCGCGGCCTTGGGGTCGCGGGCCGCGAGCCGGGTACCGCCTGCGAGGAGTTTGGCGGTTGCAGTCACCCGATGTTCCTCGCCGAACTGCCGTGCGCGCGAGGCGATCCAGGCATCCCACAGCGTGGCAGGAGGGGGGTCGTTCGCGTTGCCCTGAAGGGAGGCCGTTCGCGCCACGACGGCGGCGAGTCCCCTGGCGATGTCCAACTCCTGCGCGAAATCGCGGCGCGGGAGCCCGCGCTCGAGGATCCGTTGAACCGTCGTGACTGCGAGATCCGGCAGCGGGTTGCCGTCGTCATCTTCCCCGGGTTCACACTCTGCCAACGCCAATTCGAGCAGCGACGTGAGCGCGGCGCCGGGGCCGAGCGTCGAGCGGGCTTCGGCTGCAGCGGTGCCGAGCACGTCTTTGGCCTCCGGATTTTTCAGTGCCAGCAGGCTGCGTCCGAGCAGCAGTCGATGCTCGAACCGAGCGGTTACGGGGATGCCCTTCCAAGCCCCCTCGCAGTCGATGGCACGCAGCGCGAACACGCGGGCGTCCTCGACATCGCCGCGCTCGAGCAGGACCGCCGCCGCGCGGGCCAGGGCCTGCACCAGTGCGGGAACGATTTTTTCCTCCTCGGGGCCCGCCACGACGTCTGCGATGACGGAGGGATCCGGCCCTCGGCCGCGGCGGGCCTCGATGGCGATCGCGGCGATCCGATCGAGCCGGATTTCCGGATCGCCCCTCGCGTGGAGCGACTCGCTGACGGCGAGGGCACGTTCACAGGCGTCCGTGGCTGCGGTGAACTGCTCGGCGGCGAGGTGCAGATCCGCGAGCAGCCGCAGGGCGGCGAGTCGGGCCTCGGCCGCTTCGCGTTCGTTTGACTCTCCGGCGGCCAGTCGCTCCTGCGCGGCGATGGCTTCGCCAGCCCGTCCGCTGTCGAGCAGGAGACGGTTCAACCGCGTGACTTCTTCGATCGACTCGGGGCTGTCGGGGCCGTGACGCTTCTCGAGCGCGGCCAGCATCGTGCGGCGGGACTCGATCGCCTCGGCGAACCGCCCGCACGCCTCGTTGAGGCTGGAGAAGCCCTCGCGGGCTCGTCTGGATGCCGGGTCGTCGGGGCCGAGCAGGTCCTCGCACGTGGCGACCGCCCGAGCCGCCACATCCCACGCCGCGAGCGTTTCGTCGTGCGTCGGGCCGCGGGCGACGTCGAGGATCCGGACCGCCTTCGTCGCTGATTCGAGAGCATCCTCGACCTTGGCTGCCGCGAGCTGGACGCGGGCGAGGAGATACCAGGTGCGGCCGAGGGCCGCTTCGTCGGGCAGGCGGCGCTCCTTCCTGAGACGTTCCCGGATCACGATCGATTTCCGGTAGAGCGATTCGGCCTTCGCCCGGGGATCCGTTTCCACGAGGATTTCGCCGGCCGCATCGTAGATCGGCAGCAGCTCGGCGTGGCCGACGCCCCGACGCTTCTTCACGTCGCGGGTGGCGACGCGCAGAACCTCGAGCGCCTCCTCGGGCTTGCCCTCCTTGCGGAGAGCCGCGGCTTTGTCGAGCGCCGCGGTGGTCGGATTGGGGGGCGTCTTCTTGGCGGGCGGCGGCGCGGCCACGAGTTGCGGAACGAACAGGAGCAACTGTGACGCGACGGCCGCGACTACGCAGCCGACGAGGCATGCTGGAACCGCTCTGGAGCAGAACCTACTCATGCCCTTGGTCTTACCAGATGCCGACCCCGACTACGACGGCCGATCCCCGCCCGCCGCGGGCGGTGTCGGGTCGAGCGGGATCGACTCCAGGGCGGCATGGGTGGGAATCGCGAAGGCCGCCGCCGCGACGAGCGCGATGGCCGCCTTCCTGAGCCGGGAGCGGACCCGCCACGCGATCGCGATGAGCGCGATTCCCGCCGCGAGTCCCGTGATGGCGGATGGCTCTGGAACACCGACGGTGACCTGTTCGGCGGTGGGGAAGAGCGTGGCGGCCGGCGTGCCGAGTTCGATCCGGCTGAATGAAAGCGCAGGGTTGAAATCGATGAGCCCGAGGAACGAGGGACCCGACGACGTCACCGTCGCGCTCGTGCTCGTCAGGAGCGTCCGCGCCGTGCCCGAAGCGGTGTAGATCGCGAGGCTGAAGGAGCCCGACTGGCGGAGTTCGTCGAGGTCCGTGAGCGAGAACAGGCCCCCGAACGCCCGGACCCCCGGACTGAACTGCTGGAAGACCAGGGGATTCTGGAAGTCGGAGGGGGTCAGCCCGCGGGGCCCGTCCCAGACCGAATACAACCCCGGCGACGAGGAGGCCTCGAACGAGAATGATCCGCTTCCGGTGGTGATCCCCGAGAACGAGAGGGGATCGGAGAGCGGGTTGGCGCCGAGTCCGTCGAGGGCACCGGCGTAGTTGGCCTCGAGTCTCGCGTTGAAAGCGGCTTGCGACGTGAACCAGACGAAGCTCGAGCCGAAGGCCGTCGCCGAAGCGGCGACGCTGACCGCAGTCAGGCCGAGGGCGGCGGTGCGCCACAGGGACGCTTTTATGGGTGGCCTGCCGGGCATGAGAGACCTTTCGGACGTCGTCAGGATGTGGATCAGGTGTCGTGGAACGCCAAAGAGGCGGCCATGTGCCGCTCCAGCCATGTCTGAGCGGGGATCCAGCAATGCACAAAGCGGGCCAAAGTTCATGAGGAATGAGTGAGGTGGACGTCGGCCGGGCCGACTGGCCGGCTTAACCCTGGGAAATCCGCTCGAAAAACGTTGCGTCCGCTCCAGTCGGTCGGTAACTTCCAGTCGATCATCATCCCTTGACTGGGTGATTCGACCCGTCAACTGGGTCGATTCGCCTCACGGGCAGCCCGATGGTGGGGCGATTCGCTCCACTTTCCGGGTGTCGGGAGCATCGGTTGCATGGCCGCGAAGAGAAGGGCCGTTCAGTGAAAATCGGAGCCGCGCCGTGGCTGCGCCGTCCGGGCATGACGCTCGTCGAACTGCTCGTCGTGGTCGCGATCATCGGCGCCTTGGTTGCGATCCTGCTCCCCGCACTCTCGTCGGCCCGGGCCGCCTCGTACTCGGCGTCGGCCGCCAGCCACCAGTCGGCGTTCGGCCGTGGCTTCGAACTGTTCGCCCAGCAGGATCCCGGGGGTCGCTACTGCTCCGGAGCCTTCGATCACCTCCTCGACGGCGACATCCGCTCCCGGGGATGGGTCGCCGACCTCATCGGCCTGAAGACCGCCAATCCCGGGCGGGCCCGCGATCCTGCGAATCGCTGGCAGGTGAGCGAGACCGTGGCCGACTACACCGGCGCCGCCCGGCAGGGCACGGCGGTGGTGCTCGATGGATCGGATCACGGCTGGACCACGACTTCGTATGCGGCGATTTCGGGGGGCAGCTACTTTGGCGGCGCCGTCGCGATGAACGATGTCTGGTTCGACGGCTACAACGCCACGTTCACGACGACGTGGCATTTTTGCCGCGGCGATCCGGCGACCACGATCGACGCGGCCTATCCCGGCTATGGCAGCGTCCGCGGCTCGCGGATCGAGGGTGCCGGCCCGCTCGACATCGCCACGCTCCGCCGCGCCGCCACGACCGCGGCACGCGTCGCGCTCATGGGGCCGGCCCGGGCGACCGACGGCCCGTCGTTCGTCGTCCGGCAGGGCGCCGTCAGGCTGCGGACCGGCGTTGCCGACGCGGTGGTCAACGGCTTCGTGGGATTCAAGCTCGTGCGGCCGAACGACCTGCTCCTCGACAGCTTCACCGACGGCATGAACGTGGTCTTCACCGACACCGCGATCGGGGGGAGTCCGGGCCGAAAGATTCATGAACTCTCCGACATCCATCCGCTGCACCAGCCTCGCGTCAAAGGGGGTGCGGGCGGCTTTGCGCCGATCCTGTTCGCCGACGGCCACGTGGAGAAGGTGTTCGACACGGTGACGGCGGGTGCGGCGGGCGGGACCACCACGGGAGACAGCTTCATCGGCAACGGCGTCACGACGACCTCCGGCACGATCAGCGGCTTCGTCATCGACGGGCCGAGCTACCAGGAGGCGGCCGACCAGATCTGGCTCAAGCGGCTCGAGATCGCGACGCTCGCTGACGGCACGACGCAGGTGGATTGAGCGGCGCGAGGACGAGTGCGGCCGCGTGTTCCGCGTCAAGGTTTCTTCGGTTCGGCCGCAGGCGCCGTGGCCGCTGCCTCGGCCGAGGCGAGGCGTTTCGCCGCCTCGGCGGCGGCGTCCTTCCGCCCTGCAGTCTCGAGCGCCTTGACGAGCTTTCGCAGGGCAGCCCGCGTGTCGGGGTGGGAGGGCCCGAAGGCCGTGGTGCGAATGTCGACGACCTTACCCAGCAGATCGGCCGCCGCGCCAAGGCGGTCCTTCCCGGCCTCCGGCGGCTCGTCCTTCGCGGCCGGCAACAACGCGATTTCCTCCATGGTTTTCGCGGTGTTGGGGTGGTTGGCCCCGTTCATCCGCTGTCGGATGGCGAGCGCCTTGTCGAGCAACTGGCGGGCATAGGCCACGTCGCCGTCGGCTGCACGGATGAGCGCCACGGTCTCGAGCGAGGCGGCCGTCGACGGGTGGCGGGCGCCATACGTTTCTTGGCGGATTGCGAGCGCGCCGAGTGCGAGCGGGTCGGCCTCCGCCGTGCGCCCGGTCTCGCGCAGCACGCCGGCCAGGCCGGCGAGCGACGCTGCGGTGAGCGGGTGGGATGGGCCCGACGTCCGCTCCCGGATCGCGAGAGCTCGGCGGGAGAGCTTCTCGGCCTCGCCGAGTTGGCCGCGGGCCCGGGCATTGGCCGCCAGGTTCCCCAACGACTCGGCCGTGTCGATGTGGGCTGGGCCGAGAAGAGTGTCGCGCATCGCGAGTGCGCGGCGGTGGAGTGGCTCTGCGGCGGAGTGGTCGCCGCGGGCATCTTCGAGGCAGGCAATGTTGTTGAGGGCCCGGGCCGTCGAGGCGTGCTCGCTGCCGACGGTCTTTTCGTAGATTTCGAGGGTGCGATCGTAGGCCTCGCGGGCGCCCGCGAAGTCTCCCTGCTTCTCCATCGCCTGGGCGAGGTTGTTGAGCGTGTTGGCCACCTCCGGGCTTTCGGGGCCGGTAACCCGCGACTGGATGACGATCGCCCTTTCGAGCATCTCGCCGACGCCGGCGTAGTCGGCGGCCGCGATGCGGAGCATCGCGAGCTCGTTGAGGGCCTCGGCCATCGCCGGATGCATGGGACCGTACGCGCGCTCCGCCAGCCCCACCGATATCGTCGCGGCCTGGAGGGCCTCCGCCTGCCTGCCGGCCTGCCGTAATTCCTGCACGCGGTCGGCGAGGTCAACCCAGCGGGCGCGCAAATCCTGTTCCCCTGGCTGAGGCGTGCCGCGAGCCTGCACCCATGCCAGGGCCACGCTCACGAGCGTGGCCACCACGATCGCGACGATCGCGACCGGTCTCGGGATCTGCTGCGAAATGTTCACGTCGTCGTTTCCTCGAGGAAGATCCCAAGGGACATCGTGATACCGCGATGCAAGCCTTCGAGATGTGAGTTTTTGATGAAATCGCCGGCTTACGAAAAAAATTTCGCGTGATTCTCATGGACGGCTCACTTGCTTCTCATCATCGCCTCCTATCATCCCGCAAGTCGGCGAGGCAGTCGAAAGGTTCGGCTCCCGGCGGCAGAAATGGTTTTCCAACGGAGTTTTTTTCATGCTTCGATTTGCATCCAAGGGGAGGCAGGGCTTCACGCTCGTCGAACTCCTCGTCGTGATCGCGATCATCGGTGTGCTGGTGGCGCTCCTGCTGCCGGCGTTGTCGTCCGCTCGTGCCGCCGCGAATGCATCGGGCAGTGCGAGCAACATGAGCAGTTTCGGCCGTGGCTTCGAGCTGTACGCCACCAACAACAACGGTGCGTACTCCTCGGGCGCGTTCGACCATCTCCGCGATGGCGACTCCCGGCAGTACGGCTGGGTGGCGGACCTGATCCTGTCGAAGGTGGCTCAGCCGGGCAAGTCGCTCGACGCGGGTAGCCGGAACAAGATCAACGAGAAGGTGGCCGACTATACGCTCGCCGGCACGCAGACAGGTAACATCACCGGTGCCGGTGTGGCCAGCGGCCGGTGGCCGGCGGGCTCGGCCCACGATTCCACGACCTGCGGCGAGGCCTACTTCGGTGGCGACTCCGCGGCGAAGGAATTCTGGGATGCTGGCAACAACAGCAACTACGCCACCACCTGGCACTTCAGCCGCGGCGATCCGATTGCTAGCGACAACACGTCGGGTTTGAAGGGCCTGGCTGACGGCGACGGTCCGCTCACGACGAACCACCTGAACCAAGGTCTCACGACCGCGGCTCGCGTGGCTCTCATGGGGCCGGCTCGTGCCGGTGACGGCGGTGACGCGAACGTCGTCGCCGGCGGCAGGGCCGCCGCGAAGGCGGGTGCTGGTGCGGATGTTATCAACGACTTTATCGGCGCCAAGCTCGTGAAGGTCGGTGACCTGCTCGTCGAGAGCTACTGCGACGGCATGAACGTTGTGATCAGTGATTCCGCGATCTGCCCGATCACGTCGGGTAGCTCGGTGCGGATCAATGAGTACAACGACATCGAGCCGTTGCACCAGCCGAAGAACAGCGACGGAAGCGGCGGCTTCGCCCCGCTCCTGTTCGCCGATCTTCACGTCGAGAAGGTGTACGACACGGTGAACAACGACACGGGTGCCGCCGTCAAGACCGGCGACAACTACATCGGCAACGGTGTGTCCCGTAATGCCAACGGCAACATCACGGCCGTATCGTGCAACACGGCTGCGGCCTACAACGAGATCTCGGACGCGGTGTGGGTGAAGCGGTTGCGCAACCGCCAGTCCGCTGCCGGCAGCGTCGTCGAGTAAGGTTCACGACGTCCGCGATTCGTGCTGAGTAATCGATGCCGCGGCCGCCTTCGGGCGGCCGCGGTTTTTTCATGGTTTCATAACACGGCCGGTCGCGGCCGCGAGTTATAGTGCAGGGATGGCGACGGCAGATCTCCCGATTCCGAGCGAATTCCGCGCGGCCGACGCAATGGCGGTCGCCGACTCCGCGGCGGCGGACGCCGCGGTCGGCCGGTCGTTGCGTCTGCAGATCGGCGCCACCCTCGTCGGGGCGATGTTGCTCGTCTGCTCGCTCGTCGCCCAGGTGCTGTGGTCGAAGGATTTTTATCCGGCGATTCCGGCCGCGGCCGCGGTCGTCCTGCTCGGCGCGCCGCTCGTGCTCGCGGCGTTCCGGGATCTCGCGCGGGGCGAGGCCGGCATGAACGCCCTGGTCGCGCTCGCCGTGGTCGGGGCGGCCGCCACCGGCAAGTATCAGGAAAGTGCGGCGATCGCGCTGTTCATGATCGTCTCGGGGCTGATCGAGAAGCGGACGGCCATCGGCGCGCAGGCGAGCATCGAGTCGCTCATCAAGCTCTCGCCCACGAAAGCCCATCGAATCCTCGCGGACGCCGCCGGCGAACGTGAGGAACTCGTCGAGGCCAGGGAACTCCGGCCGGGAGACGTCGTGCGTGTGAGGCCCGGCGACAACATCCCGGCCGACGGCCGAATCCTCGCCGGCACGAGCACCGTGAACCAGGCGAGCATCACCGGCGAGTCGCTGCCCGCCGACAAGGCCGCGGGCGACGAGGTGTTCGGCGGCACGATCAACCTCACGGGCGTGATGGACATCGAGGTCACGAAGGCCGGGGCCGACACGCTCCTTGGCCGCGTGAAGGACCTGATCCTGCAGGCCGAACAAACCCGCACGCCGATCATGCGGCTCGTGGATCAGTACGCCGTGTGGTACACACCGACGGTGCTGATGCTCGTGGGCGTGGTGCTGTTCTTCGCCCTTCGGAGCGACCCCGACACGGCCTTCAGCCGGGCGATCGCGATGCTCGTGGTGGCCTGCCCGAGCGCGCTCATCCTCGCGACGCCCACGGCGATGGTGGCGGGCCTCTCGGCAGCGGCCCGGCTCGGCGTGCTCGTGAAGAGCGTGGTCACGCTCGAGGCGGCTCGCAACCTCACGGCGATCGTGTTCGACAAGACCGGCACGCTCACCACGGGCGTGCTCTCGGTGAGCCGTCTTGCCCCCGTGGATGGCGTGGAGGGAGCCGAACTTCTCCGACTCGCGGCGATCGCCGAGCAGGACAGCCGCCATCCCGTGGCCCGCGCCGTCACCGAGATGGCCCGGCGGGCGAACCTGCCGCTCGTGCGGCCCGAGGCTTTCGAGGAAGCGGCGGGCCGCGGCGTGATCGCCATCACGGAAGGGCGGCGGATCATGGTGGGCCGGGCAAGTTGGCTCGCGGCGCCCGAGGCCGGCCTGCCCGTGGCCGAGGTGGCGGCGATCGAGGCGATTCAGGCGAGCCCCGAGGCCGACGGCGTGAGCGTGCTCTACGTCG
>RFPF01000220.1 GCA_009926295.1 Planctomycetia bacterium | reverse complement strand
CTTGAAGGCCGGGCCACCGTGCAGGGCCCCGGCTGGGTCGATCGTCCAGGTCTTCTTCGTCTTCGGATCGGGCTTGCCCGCGGCGTCGATCGCCACGGAGCTGTCGGTCGTCCGCCAGGCGCCCACGGCGTCGAAGTTTTCGAGGCCGAAGCCGATCGGGTCGA
The DNA here is from genome assembly GCA_009926295.1 of Planctomycetia bacterium. Classification (GTDB taxonomy): domain Bacteria; phylum Planctomycetota; class Planctomycetia; order Pirellulales; family UBA1268; genus RGVT01. Next base: position 5,209 of record RFPF01000220.1, on the reverse strand, counting down.
TCTTGCGATGGCAGCTCGCGCACTGCGGCGCCTCCTGGTGCATCACGACCCGCTCGCGAGTGGTGAGCGACTTGCCCGCCAGCCGCGCCAACTGCGGCACGTTTGGCGGCGCGGGTGGCGGCGGATCGTTGAGCAGCTTCCGCAGTACCCACGCGCCGCGCTCCACGGGGCTCGAATGCTCACCGTTGCTCCCCATCGCGTGAACCGCTGCCATCCCGAGAAGTCCGCCCCGTGGCGATCCCTTGGGGAGCGACACCTTCCGAAACGTGTCGCCACGCACACCCTCGAGACCGTAGTAGTCGGCGAGCAGACCGTTGACGATCACGTAATCGGCGGCGAGCAGGTCGCTCACGGCGCCGTTGTTGGCGAGCAGCCAGGCGAACGTCTCGTAGACCTCGCGGCGGGCGGCCGCCTTGGTGCTGTCGTCGAACTTCGGATAGAGCGCGAGGTCGAATTGGAAGAAGTCGAGCCGGTCCATCGCCAGCCACTGCGCCACGAAGGGCTCGATGAATCCGGCCGCCCGCGGATCGTCGAGGAGGCGGTTCGTCTGCGACTCGAGGACCGCCGGCTGGAGGAGCTCGCCGCTCTTTGCCAGCCCGCGGAGCGTGGCGTCCGGCGGAGCACCCCAGAGAAAATAGGCCAGCCGCGTGGCCACCTCGAGGCCGTCGAGTTCGCGCCGGGCATCGTCGGGGCCGGGCTCCGCCCGATAGAGGAAGCGGGGCGAAGAAAGCACCGAGACGAGGGCCTCGGTAAGTGCCTCTTCGTGCTTCGCCCCCAGGCCGCGACGGGCGGCATAGATCGCCGCCAACCGATCCACCTCTCCCGTGGCGGGCTTCAGCCCGCGGTAGGCCTCCGAGATGAACTTCTCGACGGACCGCTTCGCCTTCTCCGGCGGGATCGCATCGGCCGCCTTCGCAGCGAGCAGCGGTTCGAGCGCCTTGATGCCCGGGGCCGTGGCGGCGGATGCCCTGCGCTCGATCTCGATCCAATCGACCCAGATCGCAAGCTCGGGCCCGATGCCGTTGGCCTTCACACCCGCAGCGAAAAGTTTCCCGGCCGCCACGGCGCTGCCGGTGCCGATCTCGCGGATCATGAACCGCCGCTCGGCCGGGTCGGTGCTCGTGAGCGTATATGCAATCTCGATCACTTGGGGGGCATCCAGCGTGCCGGTGACGTGGTGCGCGCTGATGGCGGGCATCCGGCGGTGGCCAAACTCGATGAACCGCCGGTCGGCCGCCGCTTCGGGCCGGGCGGCACAGCGGACCCGGACTACGTAGTCGCCGAGCGGCCATTCCGGCGGGATGTCGAAACTGAGCCGCGTGTTCGAGTTTGGGGCCCGTGACCCGGCGGAGACGGCGAGGTACGCGCCGGTGTCGAGCCTCGGCATGGCGAGGTAATGCTCTTCGTAGGGGATGTACTTCTTCTCTTCGAGAATCGCCGTGAGGAACTGCGGGTTGTTACCGCTGTTGGCGACGGCGTCGTCAGGCGCGGGCAGGCCCTTGAGCGACCGCCAGTGGAACTTGAACTCCTCCTCCTTCTTGAGCGTCGGCCGTGTCTTGGTGACGAACTCGGCATTCTCCGGGCTCGCGACCGCCGCCTCCAGTTTTTTGAACCACTCCCGGGCGGCTTGTTGATTGGCCTGAAGTTTCTCGTTGGCCTTCTTGAATCCGGCGAGAGTGGCCTCGGCCTCGATGCGCCGCTGCTTCACGACGCCGGCCGCGGCGTGCTGCTTGAACGCCGCCACGAGCGCGTCGCGGCCGATCGCCTCATATTGCTCGAACTGGCTCGCCGTCATGAACAGGCTCGCGCCGACCGTGTCGAACGCGAGCGGGCTCGTATCGGCCGGCAGGTCGCCCACGTTGACCTCGACGCCGAGCAGGTCGCGGAGCGTGTTCCTGTATTCCCGACGGTTGAGCCGGCGCATCGCGATCCGCCCGCTCTGATCGGCGAGGCTCTTGCGGGCGACGACCATCGTCTTCGCGAGCACGTCGAGAAACTCGGTCTTGGCCGCTGCGTCCGGCTGCGGCTCGTCTTCCGGGGGCATCTCACCCGAGTTCAGGGCCCCGAGCACCTTCTGCCACCGGTCGGCGGCGGCCACTGTCTCGATCGTGAGCGGGAGGTCATCGACCCGAAAATTGGCCTCGGGCGTATCGCTGGCATGGCACTTCCCGCACGTCGTCGCGAGAAACTCCTTGTGCCGCGTGTCCAGCACGGCCCGCGGTGCGGCTGCGAACGCCGCCGCCTCGAAAAACAACATCACAGCGGCGGCGCGGGTGAGGGCTGGCATGCGATAGTGGGCTGGCGGGGGTCAGCGGGAATCGCTGGTTGGCACGCCCCAGATGCGTTTCCATTATGTATCGGCGGCTGCCTGTGGGGATCAATCGTCGCAAATGCGTCGGATTCCTGCACTCGTGCGCCATCAGGGAACTTCAGTTCGTTGCCTTGAGCGTCTCGAGCCAGGCAACGAGGTCGACCAGTTCATCGACGGAGAGCGTCGCGGCGAGATCAGCCGGCATGAGTGAGATCGGCTGCTTGACGAGTTCGTCCACGTCGTCCGCAGCGATCGTCACGTCGATGCCGTCGGGCCCCTTGATCACGACTTCGCTCGGCGACTGTGAGACCAGCAAGCCCGTCACGCCGCGACCATCGTCGAGCAGCGCGGTGAAGGTCTCATAGTTGTGGCTGATCGCGGCCGAGGGGGCGAGAATCGCCTCGTACATCGTCTGCCGAGAGAGCTTCGCGCCGATCCCGGAAAGATTCGGTCCGACCGACTTCCCCTCGCTGCCGACGACGTGACACTTCACGCACGTGCCAACTCCCGCGAACACTGCCCTGCCGCGCTCGACATTGCCGTCGTTACGGCTCAATAGTTCCGACACTGGTGGTAGTTTCTGCCCGCCCTTGGTCTTCGGCATTGGCAACACGTCGGCGGCGGCCTGCTTCACCTCGCTCCACGGGCATGACGCGATTGCCACCGCCGCCACCTGCGGCATGGCGCCGGTGAGTTTCCCTGCCTTTGCCAGCGACACGATATGCCTGGCGCCTGCCTGGCTGCGCGCAAGGGCGCGAACTGCCGCGGTCTTGATCTCCGGGCCCTCGTCCGGTGCGGCAACGAGGCTCTCGAGGGTGGCGAGCGATTTCGCAGAGCCGTTGATGCCGATGACTTCGAGCAGCCGGGCAGCCGCTGAACCGCCCGCCGCGACCACGGCCTGCACCACGTCGTGCCTTCCGGCATCCAGCACCGCGGCCGCGGCCTCGGTCGCCAGCTGATCTGGCGTACTGTCCGCAGCCGCGAGGGCGGCGACTTCAGGCCACCGCCTTTCGAGCCCGAACCGCCGCACGATCTCGACAAATGCCCGAGTGCCCGCGGCGTAGCCGGCGGCCTCGTCGACGCGATTGCCAACGCCGCCATCGGCCGCACTGCCGGCATCCAGTCGCGCCACGAGTTCAGGAAGGATTACGCGGAGTTTTTCATCCGGGGCGTTGAATCGCGAAATGCACTGCGTTACGGCCGCGGCGGTCCGCGCCGGCTCCTGAAAGTCGAGCGCCCGCACGAGCGCGAGCGACTCGCTCGTCGTGATCGAAGGGTCACCGATCAACTCACAAAGCATCTGTGGCGTTGCAGCAGCCCGGCTGCGCCAGATGATTTCGCGGCCGGCAGGCGTCTTCCACTGGCCATTCACCCTCGCCAGCCACGCTGCGAGTCGGCCGTCCCAGTCGCGTGGTCCCGCCATCCCATGCGCACCATCGGCGCCAACCCCGAGCGCCTCCACTTCCCAGCGGTCGCCCGCCTGGTGCTGCGCGGCGAGTGCGGCCCACGCCCGGTCGGCGCGTTCCCCGGCGATGCCTCGCAGCGCGATCGAGGCATCACGGCGGACGGCGATAGACGGGTCGCTGGAAAGTTTCTCGACCAGGCCTAAGACATCGCCCGTGGTAAGCCTGCATATCCGCAGGGCCATGATCCGTAGATGCTCGTCGTCCTGCCTCGCCAGTCGATCTATCCACAGTTCCGCGTGGCCAGGCAGCATGCCCGCCGCCCAAGCCAGCCGGGCGCGCAACCGGAGATCGGACTGCTTTTCGAAAGCCTCAGCGAGTTCCGCAGCCGAAACAACCGGCTCACTGGACAGTTTTTCGAGCGCCATCGCCCGGGTGCAGAGGTTGGGGCTGGAGAGCGACTCCACGGCACCGGCTATCGATCCCATGTCGACTACCGGCGGTGACACCTTTTTGGTGGATGCCGCGACTCGATCACGCGATGCCTTCGGGGCAATCCGGTAAAGGCGTCCCTTCTCGGTGTCAGCCATCCCGTGGCCGCCCACACCCGGGTCGTGCCAGTCGGCCACGATCAAGGAGCCATCAGGCGCGACGCAGATATCGCTTGGACGGAACCACCGGTCGGCCGAGCCGTCGACCAGCGTTGTTACCGCGGCGGAATAGCCTGCTCCGGCGGGCTTTACGTGGTAGGCCCGCACCACGTTCGGGCCTGCATCGCAGTGGAGAATCGCGCCGTAGAACCGCTCCGGCAGAAGGTGCCCCTCGTACACGCAGATGCCCGTGGGCGATCCCGCCCCCGTATGCAGCAGGTTCGGCACCACACCGGGATCATTCTGGTGCCAGTGTTGGAGGGGCACATCAGCCTCCAGATTCGTCCGCAGCATCCGCCAGCCGGCCCCATTGACTTCGTTTTTGTATCCGAAGTTGCCGTATTCCATCACGTAGTTGATCCGCACGCTGCGGTTGCCGTCGTCGTCGTTGTCGCTTTGCCACAGGGATCCGAAGGAATCGACAGCAACCTCATAGTTGTTGCGGAAATTGTGGCCGAGCACCTCGAAGTCGCTGCCGTCGGGCTTGCAGCGGAAGACCATCCCCTGCCGCCACGGATTGCCCGAGTCGTTCACGGCGTTGCCGAAGCGGTCGTGGACGGGCTTGCCTTCCTTGTCGTGCACCGCCCTACCGGTGTTGCCGAAGTTGAAATACCAGCGTCCATCGGGACCGACGACGAAGGCATGCACGGAGTGGTCGTGCTGACGCACGCCCGTGTTCGTGAACAGCGATTCCCTGCGGTCAGCCTTCAGGTCGCCATCGTCATCGTGAAAAATGAAGACGTCCGGCGCGCACGACACGATCACCCTCCGCCCAGGACCTTCGCCGATCACGCAGATGCCCAGCGCTGAGTCGACGTCGCGCCCCTGATGAAACACGGTCTGCT
>RFPF01000219.1 GCA_009926295.1 Planctomycetia bacterium | reverse complement strand
ATCGTGGCCTCACGGCGGGAGCCGTTTGCACGGGGTTTCACCGCGGCGCTCATCGAGTATGCCCTGGGCCGGCCCTGTGGCTTCAGCGACGAGCCGCTCGTCGATGCGATCGTGAAGGATGCCAAAGACCACGACTTCGCCCTGCGTTCATCCATCCACGCGCTCGTGCAGAGCGAGGCGTTCCGCACGAAGTGACAGTGCCTCGGATCTAAAGAGTCCCCGGAGTTCGCCGCCATGAAGCCACTCACCACCAGGATCTCGCGCCGCCAGGCGATCCAGACGGCCGGCGCCATCATCGCGCTCCCTGCGCTCGAATCGCTCGGATTCCGGCGGTGCGCCGCGGCCACCGCGGGTGCGCCGGTGCCGAAGCGGCTCGTCTTCCTCGGGTTCGGCTGGGGTGTGACCGAGGACGAGTGGTATCCGAAGATCGGTGAGCCTGGCCGTGACTACGCCCTGCCGGCGATGCTCGAACCGCTCGCCCCCCACAAAGCCGACTTCAGCATCGTGCAGGGCTTGTGGAATCGGTTCACCGGCAACGGCCACTACGGCAGCACGTTTTGGCTCACGGGGGCCAACGAATACGGCGCGCCCGGCCAGAGCTTCTTCAACAGCGTGTCGGTGGATCAGGTGGCGGCCCGGGCGCTCGGCACCGACACGCGGTTCGAGTCGCTCGCGCTCGACTGCGGCGAGGCGGCGAATGGATCCGGTCATGGCCCCGGTCTCTCCCTTTCCTGGGATGCCCGGGGCAAGCCGGTGGGCGGGCCGCGCAACCCAGTCGAGGCGTTTCACCGGCTGTTCGCCAAGGACTCCACGCCCCTCGAGGAACAGAAGGCCCTGCTCAAACAGCGCCGAAGCATCCTCGACAACGCCCTGGAAAACGCCCGCGACCTCGGTCGCACGCTCGGCAAGACCGACCAGGACAAGCTCGACGAATACCTCCAGGGCATCCGCGACTTGGAAACCCGGCTTTCCCGTGACGAGAAGTGGATCGGGGCGGAGCGACCGCAGCCGCCGTTCGGCGAGCCGCAGAAGGGGCTCGCGGGCCAAGACGAAATCAAGCTCATGTACGACATCATCGTGGCGGCGCTCCAGACCGACAGCACGCGGGTGCTCACCTACCGGCAGCCCGTGACCACGCTGCTCACGAGCCTAGGCCTGAAGACGGAGGCCCACACGATGAGCCACTACCATGGCCGCCCGGGCGACGTGGTGGAGTCGTCACGGAAGCGAGACCTCGCCCAGAGCGAACTGCTTGCGGGGCTGATCACGAAACTCAAGACCACGAAGGAGCCCGACGGCACGAGCCTCTTCGACCACACGACGGTCATCTACGGCAGCAACATCCGCACGAGCCACTCGCTCGACAACTGCCCGACCTTGATCACGGGCAAGGGGGCGGGGGTGAAACTCGGCGAGAACATCGTCGTGCCGAAGAACACGCCCCTCTGCAACGCCTGGCTCACGCTCCTCCGGGGCTCGGGCGTGGCGGCCGAGTCGTTCGGCGACAGCACGGGGCCCCTCCGTGAGATCGTGGCGTGAGGCGGGGAGTCACTTGACCCGGTAGACCTTCACGTCGTCGATCCAGGCCGATGGATTCATCAGGAAACTGAACCAGCGTTTCGTGGGATGGGCGAAGCCCTCGGAATGGTGGCTGCCGACCGGCTTGCCGTCGAGCGTCACTCGCATCTCGTCGCCCTCCGTGACGAGCACGAGGTCGTGCCATTTGCCGTCGGCTTTCCACGGAAAGCTCTTTGATTTCGTGGCGAGGAGCGCCGCGAGGTCGTCGGGCAGTTTTTCCTTTCGGTCGAGGTATTCCTGGCGGCGCTTCCGGAGTTCGAGATTCATGACGCCGGTCTTGTAGTCGGAGAGCGTGATCTGGGGCGGCTTGGTGGAGATGAGGGCGTAGCAGAGATGGCCCGCGTGGACGCCCGGAGTTTGGCGATCGACGAATCCGACGGTGAGCGTCGCGGCCTTGCCCGCGTCGGGAAACCGAAACCGGAAGGTCGCCCCGCCGTCCTCGAGGCCGGCCTCGTGGTGGATGTGGGGCTGGTGGCCGGCCCGGGGTTCGTTGATCACCTTGAGCACACCGCCGTCGAGATCGGCCTGCTTCACGTCGGGCACGCGGTCGGCCGTGGCGCTGTTCCAGCCGTTGCCGATCGCCTTGGCGAGGTTGCCGTCCTCCTCGCGGTCGAACGAATCCTCGAAGAGCAGCGTGCCCTTCTCGCGAAGCCATGCGGCGTCGTCGCCGGCAGCGAGATGGATGCCTCCGACCAGAGCGAGGGAGACCGTGATGAGGGCACGGTATAGCGACATGGCAGGTTGCGGACGGATAATGGTGGCAAGCATGATCGCGAATGTACGCGGCGACATGCGGAGCGACCACGATGCAAACGCGTCGGAAATCTTTTGAGGTGCGCCAGCGATGGTGAAGGCCACGAACCGTCACGCAGGTGTGCCGACCGCCCTCCTCGTGGCGCTGCTCGGAGTGATCCTGGCAGATTCTCCGGCCATGACGTGCTGTGGAGTCATCTCGACGATGACGTGCCCTTGAGCGACGTGCGGGCCGCCAGCATCGAGTTTCCAGGCTCGCCGCGCGCGAAGCGGCTTCGGCTGCGCGCCGCAGCCGGGGCGCCTTACGCCTGGGTGGCGATCCCAGCTCCGCCCGGCGGATGGGCATTGGCCACGCGGCGGGTGGTCGAGGCGACAGTGGCGAACGTCGGCGAGGGCTCCGTCGAGGTCATGCTCTGGGTTGTCGCCGATGCCGGCTGGGAGTCGATCGCGGATGTCGCCGTGCTCACCCCGGGAGAGTCGCGGGCCTTTTCATGCGCACTGCGGCAAGCGTTCCCGGACGGCACGCCGAAACTCGACCCCGCACATGTGCGCAGGATCCTCGTGATGCTCAAGAACCCGAAGCCCGGGCAGATCGTCGAAGTCACGGATCTCGTCGCGACCGGTGTCGAGCCACCGTGGACGCGGCCTCCAGGGAGGCTCGACGTGCCGGCCGTGGTGGAAGGATCGCCCGCGGCCGGCCGGCGCGTTGCGCACCGGCCCGCCGCAGCGAAGGCGGGAGGCGGGAATCACACGGTGTCCCTGCTCTACCTGCCCGCCGATTGGCAGCCGGGAGGCACGTATCCGGTGGTCGTCGAATATCCGGGAAACATCTTCTTCACGCCGTCGTGCCATTCGACCGGCCGCCCCGAGCAGTGCGTGATCGGCTACGGGATGACGCGCGGCACGGGCGCGATCTGGATCAGCCTGCCGTTCATCGATGCCAAGGGCGAGGTGGCGGAGAACGGCTGGGGTGACCCCGATGCGACGGCACAGTTTTGCATGGATGCGGTAGACGACGTCTGCACCCGCTTCGGCGGCGACCGCAGCAGGGTCGTCCTCACGGGCTTTTCCCGCGGCGCGATCGCGTGCGGCTTCATCGGCCTGCGCAACGGCCGGATCGCCGCGCTGTGGAAGGGACTGCACTGCTGCCAGCACTTCGACGGCGATGGCTGGAACGGCGCCACGCTCGAGGGCGCGATCGAGCGGGCAGGCCGATTTCGAGGCATGGCGGTGTTCCACACCGACAATTCGGCCGCCGCGGTCCAGCCGGTCACGGATGCAATGCGCGTGCCGGCCACGTTCGTCTCGTCGGGCCTCGGCGCCCATTCCTGTGCGATGTTCCTCGACGACCGGGAATCGACCCGGCGGCTGCGAGAATGGTTCAGCGGCCTCGTTGGATCAGGGCCCGCCACACCGTGATGCATGTGGGCACTGCGAGGCAGGTGACCCCTGCCGCGAGCAACGCAGCTGTGAGTGGCGTCGTATCGACCCGAGCGCGACCGAGGAGCGTTTGCACGAGCGCGTAGACGGCGATGAGCGCCGTGCCGACGGTGGCCGTAGCCGTCATTCGAAAGCGCGTGGCCGTGGCCAGGCCCGCCCGCCGCCCTGCCCATGCGAGGAGCGGCAGCCACTGGAGCGCGTGGATCACGGCGCCATGCGGGAACTTCAGGACGCCCGCGGCACCGTATGACTCCGGTGGCAGCCCCTCGGCCATCCGGATGTCGCCGTGCACGCTCACCCAGATGCCGAGCAGGCACGACCAGACGAGAAACACGAGCCCCGCCCGGGCGGCCAGGAGCATGTCGGGGTCGAGCGACGTCTGCTGCGTACAGACCCTGACGGTGAGGTCGATCGACACGAGCGTCACGAACAGGATGAGCCCCCCCATCGCGTCGTAGAGAAACGAGTCGAGCGGCGTCGAGCGATTGAAGTGGCTGGCCACACCCCGCCACGCCTGCAGGTCGATGAGCGCGACTTCGACGAGGAGTGCCCAGGCCGTGCCGGCGGCCAGCCAGCCGTCGCCCCCGCGTCGCGGCAGCTGGGCCCACGCCCAGGCGAGCGACAGGCTCGTGAGCCCGCCCGAGATGCCGAACAGGATCGGCTTCCGCCATGTGACCGGCCCCTCCCACGGCCCGCCCGCGAACCCCCAGATGGCGGCGTGCACGAGGCCGCTCGCGACGAGGACGATTCCCACAAGAAACAGTTGGCGAGCGCGGCGATCGTGCCACCAGAGGGGGCGAGGCGGCAATGGGGAGACATCCGGCATGATGGCGGCAGTGTAGACTTCGCGTCCATGAAGACACGCGCTTTTGGACGGACGGGCTGGCAGGTCTCGGAGATCGGCTTCGGCGGCTGGGGCATCGGCGGCGGCCAGTGGGGCGGTGCCGACGAAGCTGAATCGATGGCCACGCTCCACGCGGCCCTCGACGCCGGGATCAATTTCTTCGACACGGCCGACGTCTATGGCGACGGCCTCTCCGAGCGGCTCATCGCCCGGCTGCGCCGTGAACGGCGGGAGCCGTTTTATGTGGCCACGAAGGCGGGCCGGCGGCTGCCCGCCCAGACGGTGGCCGGCTACTCCCGTGAGAACCTCACCGCCTTCATCGACCGCAGCCTCAAGAACCTCGAAGTCGACTCGCTCGATCTCGTGCAGCTCCACTGCCCGCCGACGGAGGTCTACTACCGCCCCGAGGTCTTTGGTGTTCTCGATGATCTCGTGGCCGCGGGCAAGATCCGCTTCTACGGCGTGAGCGTCGAGAAGGTGGAGGAGGCCCTCAAGGCGATCGAATACCCGCACGTGCAGAGCGTGCAGATCATCTTCAATCTTTTCCGGCTCCGGCCGGCGCAACTCTTCTTCGAGCAGGCGATCCGCCGGAAGGTCGCCGTGATCGCCCGCGTGCCGCTCGCGAGCGGTCTGCTCTCGGGCAAGTTTTCCAGGACGAGCACGTTCCCGGCGGATGATCACCGCGCGTTCAACCGCGACGGAGCCGCCTTCGACAAGGGGGAGACGTTCTCCGGCGTCGATTACGAGACGGGCCTCGCCGCCGTCGAGCGGC
>RFPF01000218.1 GCA_009926295.1 Planctomycetia bacterium | reverse complement strand
CACCCTCCCCGTGGCGCTCAAGATCTTCTCGCCGGAACGCTACGAATCGGAGGTGCTCTACGACGAGGCCATGGAGCGGATCGCGAAGGTGTCGTCGCGGGTCGCGCAGATCCAGCACGACAACCTCCTCGACGTGCAGAACTTCGTGGAGCAGCGCCGGATCCGGATCATGGAGATGGAGTGGATCGACGGCTACGACCTGTCGCGGCTGCTCGCGCCCGAACTGCTGGAACTCACCCGCGAGAGCGTCAAAGACGACCGCTGGAAGTACCTCAACAACGTGATCGTGACGGCCGGCCCGCGGCAGTCGCGGCTCAAGCCGGGCGTGGCGATCGCGATCGTGCGGGAGTGTCTCGCCGCCCTCGCCGCCCTCCATCGCGACGGCGTCGTGCACGGCGACATCAAGACCTCGAACATCATGGTGAAGCGCACGGGCAACGCGAAGATCATCGACATCGGCTCGGCGCTCGCGCTCGACGACATGCCGGTCAATCGCACCTGCACGCCGTCGTACGCGGCCCCGGAGGTCCTGGAAGGCAAGGAGAACTCACCGCGGTCCGACCTCGCCAGCCTCGGCTACGTTCTCATCGAGATGCTCTCCGGCCAGCCGCCCTTCGCCGGCCTGCAGTCCTACCGCGACCTCCTCGAGGCCAAGCGCACGCTCGCCCAGCGGCTGCCGCAGTTGCTTCCGGCCGACGTGACCTGCAACGAACTGCTCATGAACTTCTGCCGTGGCATGATCGCGGCGGATCCGGCGAAGCGGTTCCCGAGCGCGGAGGATGCCGACCTGCTGAAGGGGGGCGCGGCCAGCTTCCACCGCCAGCTCATCGTGGGCGGCCTCGCGAGCGAGTACGAAAACGAGATCCGCGCCTGGCTGGACGAACTGGCTTGAGCGCCCGCCGGGCTCGAGTCGGTGAAGCCGGCTTCGGGCTCCCCGATCCCATCGCCGGACGTTCACTGCGCCCATCCATGGGCTCCGTTCACTCGGAGATGCCTGCGCTCCGGCATCCTGCCTACGCTTGTCATCTCACGCCGGCTCCCGGGACACGGGGAGACCGAAGCCTCCTCAACTGAAAACGGGGAGGCTCGGGGCTGCCCATGCCCTCGAGCCGGGCTATGGGAGCGAGCGCAGGCGAGGATGGCGAAGTGAAGCGGACATGCAGAGAGCCGATGCCTGGAGGGCTGAGGCGAACGTCCGGCGAGGGGGTCTGGGCAGTCACGAGCCGGGTTGGGCACGTTGGCGGCGGACGTTCAGCCGAGCCGGCGGTAGATGCGGTTCAAGAGGGCTGTCGTCGTGCGTGGGGCGAGCCGCTTGAGCCGCCACAGCCAGCGGGCCTGCAGGCCCTCCACCACATATCGCTCGTCGCGGTCGATCGCGCGGCGGATGCGGCGGGCGAGGGCGGGAGCGTCGAACCGTGTCGCTTCCATCCGGCGATGTGCCTCGCGGGCCTCGCGCGCCGCCGCGAAGTGCCATGTGTCGAGCAGCCCCGAGCGGAAGAAGCCCGGGCAGACGATGGTGACCCCGGGCCTCCCGGCCGGGCACTCGGCGGCGATCGACTCCGAGAGTGCGATGACGCCGGCCTTGCTCGCGGAGTAGGCGGCCATCGACGGCATCGCGAGGAGCCCGGCGATCGACGCGACGTTCACCACCCGCGACCCGCCGGGATGCTCGCGGAGCCAGGGGAGAAATGTCTCGCAACCGAGTGCGGTGCCGATGAGATTCGTGTCGATTACGCGGCTCCACTGCGACTCCGGCAGGAGACCGACCGTCGCGGTGGCTCCGACGCCGGCCGCATTGACGACGAGGTCGAGCCGGGGCCACGCGTCGCGCAGCCGCGAGCGAAACCGCCGCCACGCTTCGGCGTCGCGGACGTCAAACGGCTCAATGAGCGTGCCGGAGCCGGACGCCACCCGCTCGAGTGCACCGCGGCTGGCGGGGAGATCGACGGCCGCGAGGTGCCAGCCTTCGGCGGCCAGCAGCCGCGCGAGAGCCGCTCCCAGCCCGCTGGCCGCGCCCGTGATGACGGCAGTTCGAGGCACCGGCGGCCGGGCAGGAGAAAGCGGGGAACGGCGGACACGAAGCGACGCGGGCGAAAAAGCGAGGGTGACGGGACTCGAACCCGCGGCCTCCAACGTGACAGGCTGGCGCTCTAACCAACTGAGCTACACCCCCGTGTGGCCGCCGTGATCGACGCACCATCGGGACGAAAGCCTCGCGGGAGCGAGTATAACGCCCCGCAGGCCGGCCGGAAGAGCGAAGGGAATTCGCGGCTTCACATGATCCCGCGCGAGGGATCGAAGCCCTTTTTTCGCGCCAGTTCGAAATCCTGCTTCGCCTGCTCGACGAGCCCCGCCTTCTCGCAGGCGAGCGCACGGTGGTGGAGCATCACGGCGAGCCCGTGGTCGAGTGCCCGCAGCCTGCGGGCGAACTCGTCGGGGTCGATCCGGTCGGCGATCCGGGTGAACTCCCGACGGTGCTGCCGCATTCCGTCGATGGCGAGGTTGAACTGGTCGATCGCCTCCTGCGTGCGGCCCGCGAGGAACAGAACGTAGCCCCGCGTGTCGAGCAGTTCCGGAGGGGCGTCCCCGACGGCGACGATCGCCGCCTCGATGTCGGCGAGTGCTTCGGGGATCTCGCGGCCGACGAGCGCCCGCACGTATGCCCGAAAGTTCAGCGCCTCGGCATCCCCGGGCGTCGCCAGTTCCACGACCCGGCCGGCTGCCGCCAGCGCGTCGTCGGCATGCCCGAGCACCACGTGGGCGAGCGCCCGCACCCGCAGCGGCTGCACGGCCAGCGGTGCCTCCGCAGCGGCCGCCTCGGCGTCGTCGAGGGCTCCCGCTGCATCCTGATCCTCCAGCCGGAGCATCGCCCGCAGACAGAGCAGGTCGGCGTCGGCGCCGCGCCAGCGGAGTGCCCGGCCAAGTTCCACCACGGCGCCGCCGACGTCGTCACGCGCCTCGCACGCCGCAGCCCGCTCCAGCGACCAGTTCACCACGAGGTGACGGACGAGCCGCAGCGCTTCGGGCATGGCGATCGCGGCGAGGACGGCGATCGCGACGGCGGCCAGCACGAGCCGCTTGCCGCCCCGCCGCGGCGCTGAAGCGGGCTCGAGAACCGGCGGCGGGCTTCGCGGGGATTCGACGTCGAAGCCGGGGGGAATCGGAAACCCGTCGCGATCGTACCGCATGGCGTGTCCTGCACCGCTTCCGGGAAGCCGCTCACGGGCTCCGGGGGTTCATGGTAGTCGGACGCCGAGACGATGGACAATTGACGGCCCCGAGCGACTGGCGTAAGGTCAGCCTGCCATACGGAGGCCGCAGCATGCCGCTCTTCGAGATCGAGACCACCGGCCACATCATCATCTCGTGGGCGGCCGACGAGCAGGCCGCCGCCGCGGTCGTGGTGGAGGCCTACCCGGAGGAGAAGGTCGTGCGGCTCACGCGACGGCCGCGTGATACGTGGGTCATCTCCAAGTCGGCACTGGGGCTGACGACTTCCCCGAGCGACCCGTGCCACACCGCCCGCGAGTGCCTCGCGAAGGCGTCCGGCGACAAACTCCACGCCATCCGGCTGTACATGCACGAGACCGGCGACGACCTCGACCGCGCCCGCAAGGTGATCGAGTCGAACATGGTCATGGGTTGGTGACGGCCGACAGCTCGAAGCCCGCGACCTGTGTCGGCGTGCCGAGGCCGCCGTTGTCGGCTATCGCGACGAGGGCACGACGCCCCCCGGCAAGCTTCGGGCCGAGGCACAGCCCTTCGATGTTGATCCCCAGCGCGCCTGACCAGAGCAACGTCTTGTCGAGCATGGTCTCGGGCCGATCGGCCAGACCCCGGGCCACCCGCGACACGTCGCGGGCCCCGGCGGTGTCGACCCGGTAGATGCGGTTCTCGAACGGCGGCAGCCCCGCGCGGCCGCTGCGTTCGAGGACGAGCAGCCGGCCGCCGCCGAGCGGCACGATGGCCACCACACCGGAAAGCGTCGGCCCGGGCAGCACCTCGACGCAGGCGTGGGGCGGATCGACTCGGTAGGCGGCCTCGAACGCCGCGGCTCCCCGCGTCAGCGGCAGCCGCGCCAGCCGAACGACCGTGCCCATGCCGGGCACGGCGGCAGCGCCATCCGCTTCCAGCGCCTCCTCGTTGGCCGTCCACAGGTGCCGGCCGTCCGGATCGAGCGCGAGCGCCTCGGGTCCGCGGTTCGACCGGCGCCCGCGGAACACCGCGGGCAGGGGAGGCGACGCGACGGCGGCTCCGTCGGAAAATCGAAAGCCGTGGATCGCGGGCGTGTCCTCCTCGCAGAGGAACACGCCCGGTTCGCCGCCGGCGAGCGGGGCGATGTCCTCGTAGTCGTGCGCGGCGGCGACAGTCACCACCTCGAAGTCAGCCGCTTCACGAGGCGCGCCGTCCGCCGCGATCTCGAGGCTGAGACGAAGCAGCCGGGCGCTGTTGTCCATGACGGCGACGTAGCGGTCGCCGCCCAACCACGCGATGCCACTGAGGCCCGTGAGGGACACTCGCGTTCCGTCCGCTGCCGCCACGTCCTCCGGCAGAGCGACCGCCCCGCGATAGGCGACGATCGGTCCGGAATCGCCTGGCGAAGGGTTTCCCGGTTCGCCGAAGCCGGTCGCCGACGCGATGGCGACGAGCAGGCACGCGGCGGTCGCTCGAGCGGCGGGCATCGCCGAATCGTACCAGGCAGATCGCCTACCGAACGGGTGGTGCGGGTGTCTCGAACGATGCCTGGCGGACGGCCGCGGGCGGCGTCGCGCCACCCTCGACGAGGATCGCGCGGGTGGGGCGATAACTCGACGTGCCCCCCGGGCGGTAGCCCGGGTCCGGGCGGCGCGGCGGCGGATTCGGAGAAACCGGCGCGGGCGGGGCACCGGGCAGCGGTGGAGCGGCAGGCAGCGGCGGGGCGGCCGGCAACTGGGCCGGAGGTGCGGCGACCGACGGCTGGGTGGGTGCGGGAGCCGCGACAGCCGGCACCGGATCAGGCGACGCCGGCGGCGGGCTGCTGAAGCTCGCCGCGCTGCAACCGGTCGAGCGCGACTTCGCCTTCCTGGTCGGCACGGCCGTCGAGTCCGAGAAGCTGGTGCGCGCGATCCGCGGCGTCGCCAAGGAGATCGCCGCGCAGGCCTCGATCCTGTCGGTCGCCGTCTTCGACGTCTACGACGGCAAGGGACTGCCCGAAGGCCACAAGTCGGTTGCGCTCGCGGTGCGGCTGCAGCCGGCCGAACGCACGCTGACCGAGGCCGAAATCGACGCCATCGGCCAGCGCATGGTCGCCGCCGCCGCCAAGGCGACCGGCGCCGTGCTGCGTGGCTGAGGTCGTCGCGCTAGCGCTCAGCGGCCCAGGCCTAGGCGTTTCATCTTCGACCAGAGGGTGACGCGGGAGA
>RFPF01000217.1 GCA_009926295.1 Planctomycetia bacterium | reverse complement strand
CCGGTAGGAAACGGGGGAATTCGGACCGTGGGAATCGTCTCGTGAAGCCTCACCCGCGAACCACTTCGCGGATCGCTGCCAGCCGCTCCTGGAGCTGGGCCCGGCCGCCCGGCCTGGCCACCTGCTCCTTCCAGCGGTCCGGGAGAAACCGCTTCTCGGTGCACTCGAGCACCGCCGCGATCTCCTGCATCTCCTTTTCGAGGCCCTGGGCGCTCGGGAGAAAATCGTCGAGCGCCGCCCGGAGGTCTGCCGCGGAGATCTCGTGCGGGGCGGACTGGCCGGAGTCGGCGGCCCGGTCGAGGCCCTTCCGCCGCGCGGCGAGGACGACGCTCTCGATGTCGGCGCCGGAGAGCCCCAGTGCGAGATCCACCGGCCCGGGCAGGCCGGCGGCGAGCTTGACGCCGCACTTCCGCGCCATCGCCGTGAACATCGCGTCGATCTCCGCCTGGTCGTGGGGGTAGAAGAGGGGGATGTGGACCTCCGCCCGGCCCTGGCGCTTGAGGTCGATCGGCAGGGAGTCGGGCCGGCTCGTGAGCAGCATCCAGACGATCTTCCCGCGGTAGCGGGTGTCGCCCATTTGCCTGGCGATCATCGAGAACACGCGCGACTGCGTGCCCGAGTCGCCCCCCTGGTCGCGGTTTCCGAGCGCGGCGTCGGCCTCGTCGATGATCACGACCACGGGCCCGAGGCTGCGCAGGACGTCGAGGGCATGCTCGAGGTTCGCCTCGGTCTCACCCACGTACTTCGAGCGGAAGTTCTTGAGCACGGCACAGGGGATACCGACGCTGCCGGCGTAGCACTCGGCGATGAAGCTCTTGCCGGTGCCCACGGGCCCGCAGATGAGATACCCCATCGGGGCGCTCTCCAACTGCCCCCGCTTGATCGCCCGGGCGTCGGCCTCGAGGCGGCTCTTGGCCTCGGCGTGGCCGGCGACGGCGTCGAGCGTGAGCCGCGGCTGGATGAACTCGACGAGCCCCTGGCACGACCGCTCGATGAGATCCTTCTTCATCAGCGCGAATTCTGGGCCATCGGGAGCCGTTCCTTCGCGGGCCGACATCGTGATCACCGCCCGCAGGCTCTCGAGCGAGAGTCCACCGGAGCGCCGCCGCCCGCTTCACCGCGTCGTGCTGTCCGGCGGGCATGCCGGCGGAGGCGGCCACGGCCAGCGCAAACCGCTCCCGCTCGGCGGCATCCGGCAACGGCACCTCGATGGCGGTCACCGCCGGGCTCTGCACGAGCCGCGGATGGATCTCGGCCATCGAGTCGGTGACGAGCACGATCGCCACGTTCACGCGCCGCAGGAGCGGGTTGGTGGCCCAGGCGAGCAGCCGCACGAGCCGGCCGGCACCGGCGCGGGCCGCGGAGGCGGCATCGCCCGCGGGGGCGAGATACTGGGCGTAGTCGAGGACGAGCGCGATTCGCTTGCGTTGCTCGGGCGGCTCGAGCAGGTTGCGCTCGAGGAGCGCGTCGATCGCCGCGATCGCCGCATCCGGATCGCGCGGCCAATTGGTCGCAGCGCCGAGCCGTTCGGTGAGCCACTGCGCCATGGCACGCAGCCGGTTCGGATCGGATCCGGCGAGGGGCCGCAGCCCCTTGCCGACGTCGTACCCCAGCACGATGTCCCAGCGGCCGAAGAGTTCGCGGGCGAGGAAGTCCGGCACCGTGGCCCAGCCTGTGGCGACGTCGGACCCGGAAGCCGCGACCGCAACCAGATCGCGCACGTTCCCGTGCAGCAGGAACATGCAGCTCGTGCCCGAAAGGTACGCGTCGCCGAGCCGCTCCGCCCACGCCGGGCACCATGCCGGCAACGACGCGCCGGCGGCGCGGGGCTCGGACGCCGTCCCGAGGGCGGGCGACCCGGAAGACGGGGCGGCGGAAGGAGAGGCGGTGGCCACGACGGCGATCCCTGGAAGAAAATTCCGGCCGGATCAGGTGGCCGTCTGCTTGTTCCGCTCCGTGCCGAGCTCCTTGTCGTCGGCCTTCACACCCGCGGTCTCGGGCGTGACCATCCCCATCTGGATCTCGAACTCGCGCAGGGCGTTGTCCGCCATCTGCTTCTCGACCGCCTGTTCGGTCTTGATCTTGTCGAGCCCCTCGCCGGAGAGATCGGCGGCCACGCGCACCTTCGCGCGGTTCAGGCCGATCTTGTCCTGGATCACGTCCTCGATCTGGCCGAAGTCGGTCGTGATGTCGAAGTTGAAGCTCGTGGCCAACTTGGCGAGCTCGGCCTCGGCCCGCGAGAGCTTGAGCTCCGCGTCGTACTTCTGGATCTTCTGCTTGAGGTCGGCGAGCTTCTTCGTCGCGTGCTTCACCTTCGTGACGTTGTTGCCATAGGCCTGTTCGTGGAGCGCGAGCTGCGCCTCGTTCTCGGCGAGGTCCTTCTTCGCCTTCTGCAATTCCAGGGCGAAGCGGCTCGCCGTCTCGCGCTCGCCGATCTGGAGGTAGGCCTTCACCTGAGCCTCGAGCTTTGACACGTGATCGCGGTCGCCGTTCACCTGTCGGGTCACCCGCTCGACGAGCGCCCGATACTGCTCGAGTCCCTCGCGGCCCTCCTTCATCTGATCGACCGCCTTGTCGTACTCGTACTGGAGCTGCGCGACGGGGTCGGCCGTCCAGAAGAAGTTGGCGATCTTGTTCATCTGCGCGGCGAGCGCCTTCCACAACTTGCCGAGGATCATGGGAATTTTCTCCGTGGGTCGGGGGCCGGCTCGGGAGTTCGGGCTCGTGGATCCGTGCTGGCGGGGGGGCCGCGAATAGTGTTTGATACCGCTGCCGTGGGAGGGCGTCAAACTCCGGCGGCTATCCTCCGCATCCGATCTACAGGAGCCTGCCATGCCCCGCCCCTCCCGCCGTCGCTTCCTCGGCGTCTCCGGACTGGCCGGCAGCGGATTCTTCTTCGCCGCCGGCACCCGCCGGGCCTATTCACAGGCTGCGATCGAGCGGCCCACCGTCGCCTGCATCGGCGTCGGCGGCAAGGGGGGCAGCGACTCCGACAACGCCGCGCTCTTCGGCGACGTGATCGCCATCTGCGACGTCGATCGCAAGACGCTCGAGAGCAAGGGGAACGCCGAGAAGTTCAAGGATGCCGAGCGGTTCACCGACTACCGAGAACTGCTCGCCAAGCATGGCAAGAAGATCGACATCGTGACGGTGAGCACGCCCGACCACATGCACGCCCCCGCCACGCTCGACGCGATGCGGCTGGGCATCAGTTGCTACACGCAGAAACCGCTCACCCGCACGATCTACGAGGCCCGCCTTCTGGCGAAGGTCGCCGCCGACACTGGTGTCTGCACGCAGATGGGCAACCAGGGCACGGCGCTCGCGTCGTCGCGGGAGGCGATCGCCCAGATCCGGTCGGGGGTGCTCGGCCCGCTCCGGGAGGTCTACGCCTGGTCGAACCGCCCGGTCTGGGCCCAGGGCCCGGGCCGCCGGATGAACCTTCGCTCGTACCAGGCGCAGGCGATGACCGAGGTCAACGAGGCGGAAGACGCGGCCACGTCGGCCGAGGATGTGGCGGAGATCGTCGCCGACCTCGTCAAGAAGAAGCAGCAGGAGATCGGCAAGGCCCTCGAGCGGCTCGACTGGAAAAATTGGCTCGGAGTGGCGCCCTCCCGGGAATACTGGCCCGGCCTCTACCACGCCTTCCAACACCGAGGCTGGTGGGATTTCGGCACGGGGGCCCTGGGCGACATGGCCTGCCACATGCTCACGGTGCCCTTCGCCTCGTGCGGCCTGCGCGATCCCGTATCGGTGGTCGCCCGCACCACCGGTCACGACTTCGACAGCTTTCCCGCCAGTTCGATCATCAAGTTTGAGTTTCCGGAGACCTCGGAGCGACCGTCGCTGCCGTTCTGGTGGTACGACCGCAAGGGCAACAAGCCACCGGCCGAGGTGTTCGCGAAGTGGGGCATCGACAAGGTCGCCGACAGCGGCGTGCTCGTGGTGGGCGAGAAGGGAGCCTTCTATTCGAGCGACGACTACTGCGGGAAGTACGAACTCAAGGGCGTCGAGAAGGTGCAGGCCGACTTCGAGCCGGCCGAAGCCACGGGCAAGGGGAACGACGCCGACAACATGTTCGAGCTGTTCCGCGCGAAGCAGGCGGGCGATCCGCAGATCGCGAAGTCCAACTTCGTCGACCGCGCCGGCCCGCTCACCGAGACGATCCTGCTCGGCAATCTCGCCGTGTGGGCAGCCGCCCAGGGTGGCCCCGGTGGCGCGATGGGCGAGTGGGGCGAGAAGGTGGATTGGAATGCGAGGAACCTCGAGGTCACGAACCTCGCGGCGCTCAAGACGCCTCGCGTGGCCGAACTCATCAAGCCGGTGTATCCCGCCGGCTACACGCTCGACACCTGAATTCTGCCAACCTGCCGGGACGGGAGAGGCTTCAATGCACACTGCCGCGCGTGGATCGATCGTCAGATGGAGGCCGCTCCTGATCGCGGCGCTGTTCTGCGGCCCGGCGGGTCTGCCGTCCACCGCCGACGATGCGGCCGTCCTCGAGCGGCTCGAGGCGGTCGGGGCGAAAAGATCCTTTGCCGACGGCGACTCCCGGCGGCCGACGGAGATCGTGATCGCCGACGGCTCGCAGCTTTCCGCGGCCGACATCGCGGCCGTGGGCCGCCTGCCGGAACTGCGCACGCTTCAGATCCACAACTGCCGCACGCTCGACGATGCGGCGGTGGCGTCGCTCGCCGGCCTCGCGCACCTCGACACGCTGGCCCTCACCAACAGTTCGCTCACCGACGTCACCGTGGAAACGATCGCCGCGGCCTTCCCGCATCTCGTCGATCTCGACCTCTCGTCGAACGCCAACATGACCGGAGCGGCCCTCAAGTGGATCTCGCGGCTGGAGGATCTCGAGCGGCTCGGGCTCCTGCAGAACCGGTTCAACGACCTCAACACCCGGCGGCTGGCCAAACTCCAAACGCTCGAAGTGCTCGACCTGCGCGGCAACATGGAGGCCGGCGACATGACGCTCGACGTGCTGGGCAAGCTGCCGAAGCTGCGGGCGCTCAAGCATCGCAGCACGGCCGTCACCGACGACGGCATCGAGCGGCTGGCCGCGAGCAAGTCCCTCGCCGCGCTCCTGATGCAGGATTTCGCGATCACGGACGCGGCCGGACCAACGCTCGCCCGCATCGGCACGCTCGAGTCGCTCGAGATCTTCCGCTGCCAGGGCTTCGGCTCCGAGGGCCTGCGGGCGCTCGGGCCGCTCAAGAAACTCAGCCGCCTCTCGCTCCGCGATCTGCCGACCCTGACCGATGCCGGCCTCGAGGTGCTCGCCGATCTGCCGGCCCTCAAGGATCTGTCGCTCCGCGAGACGGGCGTCACCGACGCCGGGCTGGCGAAGATCGCGGCCCTGCCCGGCCTCGAGTCGCTCACGTTCCTGGACAACGG
>RFPF01000216.1 GCA_009926295.1 Planctomycetia bacterium | reverse complement strand
TCGGTCGATATGAATTTTCCGCCGGTGAGGATCGCCATGTCCTGCATCAGCTCCTTGCGCCGATCGCCGTAACCGGGCGCCTTCACCGCCACGCATTCGAGGATGCCGCGCAGCCGGTTGACGACGAGCGTCGCCAGCGCCTCGGCCTCGATGCTCTCCGCGATCACGACGAGCGGACGCCGCACGGGCACCATCGCCTCGAGGAAGGGGAGGAACTCCTTGAGACTCGAGAGTTTCCCCTCATACAGAAGCACGAGCGGGCTCTCCACCACGGCCTGCTGCTTTTCGGCGTCGGTGACGAAGTAGGGGGAGAGCAGGCCGCGGTCGAACTGCATGCCGTCGACCACCTCGATCGAGGTCTCGGTGCCCTTCGCCTCCTCGACCGTCACGACCCCCTCGCTTCCCACCCGCTCCATCGCCTCGGCCACGAAGTCGCCGAGGGCGGCGTCGTTGTGGGCCGAGATCGTGGCCACCTGCGCCTTCTCCTTGCGGCTCGCCACCGGCCGCGAGAGCGTCTTGATCGCCTCCACGGCGACCTTCAGCCCCCGGTCGAGCCCGCGCTTGATGTCGACGGCGCTCGCCCCGGCGGCGAGGTTCCTCAAGCCGTCGGCGAAGATCGCGTGGGCCAGGAGCGTGGCCGTGGTCGTGCCGTCGCCCACGACGTCGGCCGTGCGTTCGGCCGCCTCGCGGAGCATGTGCGCGCCGAGATTCTCCTCGGGATCCTCGAGATCGATCTCCTTGACGATCGTCACGCCGTCGTTGCACACGAGCGGCGCGCCCCATTTCCTCTCGATGAGCACGCACTTGCTCTTGGGCCCGAGCGTCACGCGCACGGCGTCAGCGAGCGTGGTCGCTCCGCGGAGCACCCGCTCGCGGGCGTCGGCGCGGAAGAGAATCCGCTTGTGGGGCATGGCAGGGCTCCGCAGGGGAGGCAGCCGTGCCAGGGGATCGCAACCGATCAGTCGGAGGATTCTACGCGCGTGGGCAAACAGCCGAGCGTGAGCACTGTCATCGCCAGTCCCCAGAACGGCTCGCCGGCGATCAGTCCGACGAGCGGCCAGGCGACGAGAGCAATGCGCACGATCACGCGGCGCGCGGCCGGAAACCAAAGCCCGGCCGCGAACAGGATCTCGAACACCACGATCGCGTGCGTGACGAGATTCGTCAGGTACTCCGATCGCAGAAAGATCCCGGTGAGGTCCACGAGCGGCGAGTCGGCCCGCGCCGCGAGCCACCAGGCGGCCGTGCCGTTCCACCACACGTCGCCTTTGAGCTGCGCGAGCACCGCCGCGGCCACGATCACCGACGCGTGCACCTGAAGGAGTCCGATCGCGATGCGCGTGCGCCAGGACGCAGTCGGGGGCGTCCGGCCCCGCCGGCCCACGATCAGCCGATCGACGGAGAGGGCATCGCCCGACCGGCCGATCGCGAGGCACCAGAGGATCATGGCCACGACGTCGTCGGCCGGGCCCACGAGCATCGGCCCGCGGTGCAGGAGCGTCGTGAAGGCGAGGGCTCCGAGCACCGTCGTCAGCGGCGTTGCCAGGCCGATCGTCGTCGCCACGAGCACGAGCCCGCCCGCGAGGTAGCCGAACCAGAGAGCCGTGGGCGACGTCGCGAAGTCGAAGAACGACACGGCGAACGGCGACCGCCACGCCGCGAGCAATTCCGGCGAAATCATGCCTGCCGGCCCGAACCACGTCTCGAGATCCCACGCATAGCTCGCCCACAGTGCCAGCGCGAGCAGCCCGCCGAGCACGCGCACGAGGGCGAGAGGCCAGGGCCCGGCGGGCGTGAACCAAAACCGCGTCCATGTCCCGCCGATGACGTCGGCGAGCGTCGGCTCGGCGGCCAGCACCCTCGGCGTCGCGTTCATGGCGTCGGCTCCTTCACGAGCGGGGCGAGTTCATTGCGTGGAGTGCTCGTGATGAGCTGCACCTCGCCGTCCACGAGCCGCACCCGCGCGGCATACGCCTGCTCGCGTTTGCCTTCGAGGTCGGCCTGCCCGGCGAGCACGTCGCCGCGATCCGGCGGGAGGTGCCGGATCACGCGGAGCGACACGTCGTCGGTGCCCCACGTCCCGAACGTGCCGGCGCCGACGGCCGCCGGCAGCAGCGCCTCGCGGTCCGGATCGGCCTCGCTCACGGCCGTCACCCGGGCGAGCCGCCGCCAGCGGGCCGCCCGCTCGCCATGCATCGTCGGCCCGGGGAGGATCACGGTTTCGGACGTTGCGGGAGCGTCGAGCCTCCGAAGCTCGAAGGAGTGGTCGCCGTCGTCGGGAGCCGCATGCGTGAGCCGCGTGTCATGGCCGACGTCGAGCCAGGGCAGCGTCATCCACGGGGCGAAGAGCCTGCCGTGGACAACGCGCACGAGTGCCGAACTGCCGCTCGAGGAATTCCCGGCCACGCACAGCGCGAGGCCCGCGAGATACAGGGCCAGCGCCACGGTCACGGCAGCACGGGAGATTTCAGAAGCGGCCTCTGGCGGCGTGCGGTCGGGCATCGGAGAAAAGTCGCGTCGGAAGGGGTTTTTCCCACCCCCAACAGTCGCTTCGCGTTGACATTCCCGCAAGCGGCCGATAGTTTTCAGGTCTCTCCAGCGGTCCCGAGTCACGATTCAACGCTGGGGGATTAGCTCAATTGGGAGAGCGTCTGGCTGGCAGCCAGAAGGTCAGGGGTTCGAATCCCCTATCCTCCACTCCATGACTCACGAGGCCGTCGGACCGACCCTCCCATCCCACGCCGGTGAAGTGGCCTGGCTCGACGGCCGCCTCGTTCCGCGGGCGGCTCTCGTGCTCCCGGTGGGCGACGCAGGCTTCGTGCTCGGGGCCACCGTCACCGAGCAGATGCGGACATTCCGGGGCCGGCTCTTCCTGCCCGAGTGGCATGCCGAGCGATTCGCCCAGTCACTCGCGATCGCGGGCATCCGGCCCTCCTCGGCCGTGGCGACGATCTTCGCGGCGGCGGCCGAAGTCGCGGCGCACAATCACGCGCTCGGTGATCCCGGGGGCGACCTGGGAGTCGTCGTCTTCGCCACGCCCGGCGACCTCCCGGCGCAGCACGGCGGCCGCGGATCGCCGGCCCGGGTCGCCATCCATTCGTTCCCGCTGGCATTTTCCCTCTGGGCGGATGCGTATGCCCATGGAGTCGCGTTGCGGAGCGTGCCGGTCGTGCAGGTGCCGGGTGAGTCGTGGCCACTCGCGCTCAAGTGCCGCAGCCGGATGCACTACCACCTCGCCGACCGGGCGGCGGCGGCCGCCGAGGCGGGCGCCCGGGCGATCCTTCGCCACGCCGACGGACGCGTGAGCGAGACATCCACGGCGAACATCGCGATCGTCCGCGATGGCGCGATCCTCACGCCCCCGCCCGACGACGCGCTGCAGGGCGTGAGCCTGCGCTACGCGCGCGACCTCGCCGCCGCGCTGGGGATCCCGTGGCACGGGCGGACGCTCCTGCTCGGCGACCTCGCCGCGGCCACCGAGATCCTGCTCACGAGCACGCCCAACTGCCTCCTGCCCGCCACCCGACTCGACGGCCGACCGGTGGGCAGTGGCAGCCCGGGACCCGTGTTGAGGCGCATGCTCGCCGCGTGGAGCGAGCGTGTCGGCATCGACATCGCCGGTCAGGCGCAAAGATCCAGTCGCACTGCCAGGCTCAGCGAGGGGCTGCCCTCGCCCTGAGAGCCGGGCTATGGGAGCGAGCGCAGCCAGGATGGCGAAGCGAAGCGGACATGCAGCGAGCGGATGCCACGATGGCATCCGCGAACGTCCGGCGACCGGGCTGGGCAGCCCCGAGCGGGCGGCGCGAGTTGAGATGCGACAGGCTAAAGCCTGTCGTACAGGGTGGCACGGCGGGCCCAGTTCGATCTCGTCCGGGCACGAGGCAATACTGGAGGACGAGGTGCCTCTCCCCCCGGCCGTCCCCGCCATGCGCCGCGCGACTCGTCTGCTCGTCGTCCTGACGCTCGTCGCCCTCGCGGTGCCGCTCGTCCCGTTCCTGCTCTTCGGCACGCGGCTCGACATTCTCGTCGCGGGCTGGCTCGAGCCCCGGCCGCGGCCCGCGGTTCTGGCGGCTCTCGAGATCGGCGTCCTCGCGGCCGACATCCTCCTGCCCGTGCCCTCGAGCATGGTGGCGACGCTCGGCGGCGCGGAATTCGGCATCCTGCTCGGCACGCTCTGCGCCTTCCTGGGCATGACGGCCGGCAGCCTTGCGGGCTGGTCGCTCGGAAAAGCCGCGGGCTCGCGACCGCTCGCGAGGCTCGACATCGCCGATCGCGAGGCACTCATCCGGCGGCAGCAGCGGCTGGGACCTCTCGTGGTCGTGCTCACTCGGCCGCTGCCGCTCGTGGCCGAGGCGGTCGCCCTCGCGGCGGGCGGCACGGGCATGACTCTCCGGGATTTTCTGCCGGCGGCAGCCAGCGGCAACCTCGCGATCGCACTGGTCTGGTCGGCCGCCGGAGCTTTCGGCCGCTCGGCCGACTCCCTGCCGCTCGCGCTCGTGTGGTCGCTCGTGATCCCGGTCGCCCTCGCCTGGCTGGCGGTGCGGCGGCGGGCGCTGCCGACAGACTGACGGCCCTCGACGTATGCTTTGGGCCGA
The DNA here is from genome assembly GCA_009926295.1 of Planctomycetia bacterium. Classification (GTDB taxonomy): domain Bacteria; phylum Planctomycetota; class Planctomycetia; order Pirellulales; family UBA1268; genus RGVT01. The sequence continues at coordinate 809 of RFPF01000216.1, read as the reverse complement.
TGGAGAGCCTGGGCAAAATTCTCGAAGCCTTCCTGCACCTCGACAAAACACTCGAGGTCTGGATCCAGGATCTGGGGCCGTGGACCTACGTGCTCCTGTTCGTGATCATCCTCTGCGAAACGGGCCTCGTGGTGACGCCGTTCCTCCCCGGCGACTCGCTGCTCTTCGCCGCCGGCGCGATGGCCTTCAAATTCCCCCAGCACCTCGGCATCGTCACGCTCCTCGGGCTCCTGTTCGCTGCCGCCGTCGTCGGCGACACGCTCAACTACGGGATCGGCCGCTGGGTGGGCCCGAGAGCCTTCCGGATCAACACCTGGTTCCTCAAGCACGAGAACCTTGCGAAGACGCAGGCCTTCTACGAGAAGCACGGCGGCAAGACGATCGTGCTCGCCCGGTTCATTCCGATCATCCGCACCTTCGCGCCGTTCGTGGCCGGCGTGGGCCGCATGGACTACAGGCAGTTCCTCTGGTTCAACGTCCTCGGCGGCTTCCTCTGGGTCTCGATCTGCACGCTGGCCGGCTACTTCTTCGGCGCGATCCCGGTCGTGAAGGACAACTTCGAGCTCGTGGTGGTGGGCATCGTGCTCGTGTCGGTGCTCCCGGTCGCCTACGAAATCTGGGCCACCCGCCGCAAGACGCACCGGTGACGCGGGGCACGCGTGCCGCTTGTCGGTCAGCTCAGCTGCGCCGGCCTCGGGCGCCCCGTATCCCGTCGCCGGACGCTCACTGCGCCCCTCCGTGGGCTCCGTTCGCTCGGAGTCACAGGCGCTGCGCCATCCATGGCTCCGCTGGTGACTCACGCCGGCTCC
>RFPF01000215.1 GCA_009926295.1 Planctomycetia bacterium | reverse complement strand
GCACGCGCTCATCGCTCACGATGGCCGTGGCGGCGGGTACGAGCACCGGTGCGGTCAGGGAGCGGCACGACGCGAGAATCACGGCGGCCGTGGCGATCGCGGCGATGCGGAGCCAGCGGATCGACGCAGCCGGCTTCATGGCACCCTCCCCGGCGCCGGCACGCGGTTGCCGAGGATCAGCTCGGCCACCGGCTCGCCGAGCGTGAGGGCGACGTCGAAGGCGTCGTCGCCGGGCCGCACGTCGAACCAGCCGGCCGGAACCACGTCGGGCACGTCGGGATCGCAGGCGGCATACACGACGCGCCGCACCAGTGCGCCTTCCAACGCGGCGGCGACGTCGGCCTCGTCGATCGTGATTTCGACGGGAAACCGCCAGGCCTGTCCGGGAGGCGTCGCCAGCCTGGCGAGCGGGCGCACGGTGGGAAACAGTTCACGGCCGGCAGCGCCCTCGAGGTTCGTGAGCCTCAGGCGGTAGGGCCGGCCGACGACGAGCCCCATTCGCAGGGGAGCCTCCCGTGCGGGTGACCAGCCGGTGGCCGTCTCGATGGCCAGGGCCGTCCCCTGCGGCGCGCGGATGTCGACCGGTTGCACGAAATCGGGGAGCACACCATCCGGACGGGGACCGGGCTGCAGGTGCCCGCGAGCGCCAATCGCTCCCGGCATCGAGTCTCCGGCGAAGTTCGCCGTCGTGATCGCCTCGACGTCCCCGTGGGCACGGCCCACAGGAGATGAAGAGGCGAGGACGACGCTCGCCAGCAGTCCGCGGGCAACCCGCAGCACGGTCCCTGTCCGGATGGTGGTGGTCGGTGTGTTCATCGCTCCAGGTAGTCGCCCGGCTCCGGCGGGCAGAGGCCGGCGGCAGCCGCCGCCGCGTCGGGATCGGCGCCGCCGTTGTCGACGAACCGCCTGCGATCCTCCGGCGGCTGCCTCAGCTTGATGTGCGGGACGTCGGCCCGCTCCGCGACGTAGGCATGGCGGGCCGGCTTGGGATAGCTCAGGCCGGGGCTTTGCTGCACGTGCAGGCCGAGCTGGCGCGACGGCGGCGGGATGTGCGTCTTGGTGTGGTTGGTGATCGTGTGCTTCTGCAGGCCGGCCGGAACGCCGAGCGGGATGTGCGCGGGCCCCGGCAGGCCGATCGGCGTGCCGGTGATCGGCATCCCGTATTCCGGAGCCGTCGCCCCGGCGATGAACGCGGGCGGGAGCTGCGCGGGATCGCCGCCGACGGGCATCCCCAGCGGTGCGGCCATGCCGATCGGCGTGCCGCTGCCCGCACCGGCGGCGAGAGCGCCGCCGGTGTTGCCCGGCGACTGGAGATCCTTGTTGCCGATGCGGATGATCGCGAGGATCGAACCGCGCCGGTCGGCCTCCACGACTGGATCGACGCCCGGATCGAGCCGCGTGCTGACGAGGGTCTCCACGCCGGCGACGGCGAGCTCCTGGAAGTCGGGATCGGGCAGGTAGACCACCTTGGTCACGAAGTTGCCCGCCGTGACCTGGTCGAGATCCTCCTCGGTGAGCTGGAATGGCACCGCGTTGTGGTCGAGAAACGCGGCGGTCCGCGGGGCGACCGGCGCCACCTCGATCGTCGGGTAGAGCTCGAGGCCCTCGTGGCCGGGGATGTCGGTGATCTTCAGGCGATACAGGCCGCCCTGCGGGAAGTCGTAGCGGCCGGGTGTGACGAGCGGCTCCGAATCGAAGCCGCCGGCTCCGCTGACGTCCCAGCGGATCTGCATGCCGTCGGGCCCGATGAAACCGATCTGCGAGGTGGGGCCGATCATGCCGCCGGGCGCTCCCATGCCGTCACCGCCTGACGACGCCCCGGCATCGGCCAGCGCGGCCTCGTAGGAAGCGGGCACGATCACTCCGGGGCCGGGACCCTCGACGCCGGGGCCAGGGTGTTGGAGCATCGCCGCCGGCGGCAGGACGTTGGTGTGCGGTGTGGCCACCGGGCGAATCTGTGCGAGACCCGAGAGCGGCGAGTTGGCCGGGATGTGGCATCCCGTGAGCGTCGCGGCCAGCGACAGCCCGACGAACCCCTGCAGACGCTTCTTCAACACCACCATGGCTTCTCACCTCCGGGGCCCGGAATCCCTTCGATCGTTCTCGTCTTGGGGCGGCCGGACGCGATGCCGTAGACTCGCGGAATCCCCGCGAATCCGGATGGCATCGGCCTCGGCCGACCTTCCGCCCCCTAGATGTCGACCCCGCCGGGCCGGAATCTTTGGCAAAACCCTCAAAGTTTCTCCGACCGCGATGAACATCCATTCGCCCAGTTTTCCCGGACGGCGTCGGCGGGTTCCCGGGTGGGCGGCGGCCGCGGCGTGCGGCTGGATCGCATGGGGCGTGCCGGGGCCCGTGCCGGGCGGGCCGCCGGCGAGCGTCTATCAGCGGGGCGTCGACGCGGAGGAGGCGGGCAGGGGGGAAAGGCTCGTCGCCGCGGCCATCGCCAGCCTCGGCAAGGCGGAGTCGGTGACGGCCCGCATCCGCCAGTTGGCCCGCTTCGGCGACACCGTGCTCAAGGGCGGCGGGCGGTACGTGCAGTCGGGAACCGGCCAGGAGCAGCGATTCCGCCTCGAATCGCGGCTCAGCGCCGTCGAGGGCGAGGAGACGTTCGACCTCATCGAGGTCTGCGACGGCCTGTTCTTTTGGAGCTACCGCAAGCTCGGCACTCAGCCGGCCTCGGTGCAGCGGGTCGACGTGCAGCGGGTGCACGAGCACCTCGAGAAGCTGCAGGCCGGTCCGCGGCCCTCCGACGGTCCGCATCTCGGCGGCATCCAGCGGATGCTCCTGCTGGTGCGTCAGTGGTTCCGGTTCACCACCGCGACAGCGGGCGAACTCGACGGCATGCCGGTGTGGACCGTCGAGGGAACGTGGAGCCGGCCGGTGCTCGCGGCACTCCTGCCGGCGCAGGCGGAGGCGATCAACGGGCCCGCGGGCATCACCGCGGCGGACCTGCCCGACGGCATGCCGTGGAGCGTCCGGATCTCCATCGGAACGCGCGAGTTGTTTCCATTTCGCATCGAGTGGCTGGCGATCCCGGGGACTCGTCCCGTGGCTGCGACCACGCCGGAGGTGGTGGCCGTGTTCGAGCTGTATGACGTGCGGATCGGCGACCCGGTCGACGCCACCGCGTTCGTGTACAAGCCCGCCATGGAAGGGCTCATCGACGTCACCGACCAGCACCTGCGGGAGGTGACGGCTCCGCGCCCCTGATCGATCAGGCGCCCGCGGCCGTGAGCCGCCGGGCCACCTCGATGGCCGAGAGCATGCTCGAGGGATCGGCCGTGCCGCGGCCCGCGATGTCGAAAGCCGTGCCGTGCGCGACGCTCGTGCGCACCAGCGGCAGACCGAGCGTGATGTTGACGGCGCGGTGCATGCCGAGCAGCTTGACCGGGATGTGACCCTGGTCGTGGTAGAGGGCGACGACGCCGTCGAACTGCCCCTGGCTCGCCCGCAGGAAGAGCGTGTCGGCGGGCAGGGGGCCGCGGACGTCGACTCCCTCGGCGGCGCTCGACCGCACTCCCCGGATCGCCGTGGCCGCCCTCTCCACCATGCGGATTGAGGGCGGCCACGGCGATCCGGGGCGTGCGGTCGAGCAGGGGCGGGAGAATGTGCGCGAGCCGGCGGCCGGCTTCGACGATGCGGTCCGTCGAGAGATGCTCGAGTGCGGAGGCAAGCGACTCGTGCAGCGTCGCGTGCACGACGCCAAGGCCGCCCGGACCGCCGGCCGAGTCGGGCAGCCAGAGCATCATCGACGCGGCCGCGTCGGGCAGGCCGCATGCCCGGGCCAGCCACTCGGTGTGGCCGGGCACGTCGTGACCGGCCGCGTGGATCGCCGCCTTGTTGAGCGGCCCTGTGACGATGGCCCCGGCGTGCCCCGCACGCACGGCCCGAAAGGATGTTTCGAGAGCCGCGATCGCGGCGGCGCCGCCCGCGGCGGACAACCGGCCCCTCGGCACCGGAGTGAAGCCTGCGGCCGGTTCGATCACCAGCAGCCGGCCGGCCTGCGAAGGCCGGGGATCCGCGGCTGAGACGCATTCGACTTCCAGGCGAGGCAGGCCGGGGGTGGAGGCGAGCGTGGCGGCGAGCGTCTCGGCCGAGCCCACGACGCGCAGGCGTGCGCAGGCGTGCGCGGTTGTCCGTGCCCAGGCGGCCAGCACGACTTCCGGCCCGATGCCGGCGGGGTCGCCGCAGGTGATCACGAGGGTCGGGGGAGGCGAGGGGTGTGGCATGGGCTCCCGTAAGCCTATAACGGAACGTCCTTTCCCCCGAGGCATTTCAGAATGGAACGCGTATTCTCCCGGGTGGCCACGTTCGCCGTGGCGCTCCTCATCGCCACGGCAGGGCTGGGCCTCTGGCTGGGAGACCTGCACGGGCAGACCGACCAGTCGGTGCTCCGCTGGGGCACGGTGCATCGGCTCTCGGGCGTTCTGGCGGCACTGCTCGTCGTGCTCGTCAACAGCATGGCCGTCACCTACTTCATCGGCACGGGCCGCTGGTGCCGCGAGGTGGTCGAGACCTACGCCCTCGATCCCGGATACATCGAGCGCAGTCGCGTGCTCAAGCGACGTGCGTTTCCGTTCGCCCTCCTGGGCATGCTGGCCGTCGTGGCCATCGTGGCGCTCGGAGGCGCCGCCGATCCGGCCTCGGGCCGCCCCGGCACGCAGAACTGGGTGACTCCACACCTCGTCGGCGCGCTTGTGCTCGTGGCACTGATCGCGTGGCTCTTCCAGGCACAGCTGCCGAACATGCGGCGGCAGCACGAACTGATCGAGCAGGTGCTCGGCGAGGTCCGGGGCGTCCGTGAGGCCCGCGGCCTCGACGTCGATTCCTGAGAGCAGTGCCGACGCAGGAGCGAGGCGGGCGACCGGTCGGTCACTCTCGTGCGCGGTTCTGGGCGGGGCCCGCATGCACCGAGTGGGCGTGCGACGAGCGCTCGAGAACCACGATGCCCCAGGCGATCGTGATGCCGAGCGTGAGCGCGGCGGTGAGCAGCAGGCGGTCGTGGCTGTGGAACTCGACCTCGGGCAGGAGGTCGGCTGCTGCGATGCAGAGGAAGGCGCCGGCCGCCATCGCCAGCGACACGCCGAGTGTCGTGCCCTGGTTGCCACCGAACAGTCGGAGGCTCGCGAGGAACAGCATGGCGCCCAGCGGCACGACGAGGGCATAGGCGGCGTTGACGATGCGGCGGGTGCGGCCGCTGGCGCCGGCGTTCATCATCAGCGTGGCGATGATGCCTGAATCGAACGGCTTGTGGAGGACGACGGCGAGGAACGTGGCGAATCCGGCCAGCAGGCCGCCGGCGTGATCCCCGTCGGCCCCCACCGAGGCGGCCAGGGCGGCGCCATCGGCGAGGCTGTGGAGGGAGAGGCCGGCGAACGCGCCGCACCACGCCCACGGGGCGTGCGGGGCGGGGCGCGTGCCGGCC
>RFPF01000214.1 GCA_009926295.1 Planctomycetia bacterium | reverse complement strand
TGGCGGCGGACCAATGTGATCGACGGCCAGAGCCCCGCTGCCGCGAACGGTGCCCTCCTCGCCCTGAAGGCCGAGCGCGAGAAACTGCTTGCCGCGAGCCGTGAGCCGGCCGTTGCCGCGGAACTCGAAAAGGTCACGGCTGACCTCGTCGCCACGGCCGAGAAAAAGAAAAATCTGCCGGCGATGACAATGGCCTACTCCGTCACGTCGCGGATCCGCGAGGGCGTGCCCCGGCCGATCCATGTGCTCTCGCGCGGCAACGTCCTCTCCCCTGCGCACGAGGTCGGACCCGGGGCGCTCGCGCTCGTGGAGCCGCTGGGGAGCCGGTTCTCGCTCCGTCCAGACCACGCCGAGGGCGAACGCCGCGCGGCGCTCGCCCGCTGGCTCGCCGATCACGAAAATCCGCTCACGTGGCGGAGCATCGTAAACCGCGTCTGGCACTACCACTTCGGCCAGGGGATCGTGGCGACGCCGAGCGACTTCGGCCGCATGGGCGCCGCGCCCACGCATCCAGAACTGCTCGACTGGCTGGCGGCCGAATTCCGCGACGGCGGCGGCTCGCTCAAGGCGATTCACCGGCTGATCGTGAACTCGGCCACCTACCGCCAGGTCTCGCTGGGAATCGATGCGTTCGAGGCGATCGATTCCGGCAACCAGTATTTCTGGCGTCAGCACCGGCGGAAGCTCGAGGCCGAGGCGGTGCGCGACGCCGTGCTCGCCGTGGCGGGCACGCTCGACCTCACGATGGGTGGCCCGGGCTGGCAGGACTTCAAGGTCGAGCACCCGGAGCACTCGCCCCACTGGCGCTACGACCTCGCCGACCCGGAAGACAGGGCCACCTGGCGGCGGGGCGTGTATCGGTTCATCGTGCGGAGCCAGACGCAGCCCTTCATGACGGTGCTCGACTGCGCCGACCCGCGGGTGGAGAAGCGCAACCAGAGCATCTCCGCCCTCCAGGCCCTCGCGCTTTTGAACAACGGCTTCATGACGACGCAGGCCCGCCACTTCGCCGAGCGCGTAGAGCGCGAGGCGGGCAGCGACCCCACGGCCCAGGTGGATCTCGCCGTGCGGCTGGCCCTCGGCAGGGCGGCGACAGACGAAGAACGGACGGCGCTCGTAACGCTCACCGCGGCCCACGGCCTCGCCAACACCTGCCGCGCGATCCTGAATCTCAACGAGTTTTCATTCGTGGATTAATTTCATGAGCACCACCAATGTGGGAGGCGAGGGGATCGGCGAACGCTCGAGGAGCCTTGGGCCGCTGCGGCCCACGCGACAATCCGAAGGACCGCGAAGCGGCGACTTTTGCCGTCCCCGAGCCGGCTTGGGCTTGCCGATGAATCGTCGCGACTGGCTGGCTCAATCGGGAAGCGGCTTCGGGTCGCTTGCGCTCGCGGCGATGCTGGCCGGCGAGCGGGATGCAGCCGCGGCGGCCGGCTCTCCGACGCTCCACCCGGCCTGCGTGTTTCCCCCGAAAGTAAAACGGGTCGTGCAGCTCTTCATGGCGGGGGCCGCCAGCCACATCGACCTCTTCGACTACAAGCCCGAGCTCGTCCGCCAGCACGGCAAGCCGAGCGACTTCGGGGAGCCGGTCGAAGCGTTTCAAAACGGCCTCGGGCCCTGGCTCAAGCCGATCTGGGACTTCAAGCCCTACGGCCAGTGCGGCAAGTTGCTGTCCGAGCCTGTCGCTGCGCTCGGCGACGTGGTCGATCGCATGGCGTTCATACACAACATGGTGAGCACGTCGGGCGTGCACTCGGCGGCCACGCTCCTCCAGACGACGGGCTTCGTGCTGCCGGGTTTTCCCGGCGCGGGCTGCTGGGTGAGCTATGCGCTCGGGTCGATGAACGACAACCTGCCGACGTTCGTGGTGCTCCCCGACCATCGGGGCTTCGCGTCGAACGGCGTGAAGAACTGGGACGCGGGGTTCCTGCCGGCCCAGTACAGCGGCACGGTCGTGCAGCCGGCGGCCGAGGAGCCCGTGGCCGACCTGCGGCCGCATCGCTCGGCGGCATACGTCACGCCCGCGGCCGATGCGAGGGCCCGCGAGGTGCTCGCGGCGCTCAACCGCCGCCATCGCGACGGCCGCGGCGGCGACGACCAGCTCGACGCCCGGATCAAGAGCCATGAACTCGCTGCGCGGATGCAGCTGGCTGCCCCCGAGGCGCTCGATCTTGTTGGTGAACCCGGGCACGTGCTCGCGCTCTACGGCGTGCAGCCGGGCCGCACGAGCTGGCCGAGCCAGATCAACGCCGAGGAAGAGACACATCACATCGGCCTGCGCTGCCTCGCCGCTCGGCGGCTCCTGGAGCGGGGCGTGCGGTTCGTGCAGGTGTGGAGCGGCAACGACAACGGGTTTCCACGGCGCAACTGGGACAGCCACGAGGACGTGGAGCGCGACCATGGTCCGCTCGCCACCGGGATGGCCCGCGGTGCCGCGGCCCTGATCAAGGATCTCGACCAGCGCGGCCTGCTCGACGACACGCTCGTGCTCTGGACGACCGAGTTCGGCCGGATGCCGAGCTCGCAGGGCGGCAAGGGCCGCGACCACAATCCGTTCGTGTTCACCAACTGGCTGTGTGGCGGAGGTGTGCGTGGCGGTGTCGTGTGCGGCGAGAGCGATCAATGGGGCTACAAGCCGCTCGACCGCGACCATCCCACGACGGTGCACGACGTGCACGCCACCGTGATGAAGCTCCTCGGCATCGACCACACGAAGCTCACCTGGCGCAACAACGGCATCGACCGCCGGCTCACCGACGTTCATGGACACGTGATCGGCGGGATTCTGTCGTGAGCCCAGCGCCGCTGGAACCTGTGGAACTTCTGATTGTGTGCAGACAACGGCTGCCGCTACACTCAGAGCCATTTCGTGCGACTCCCGGCGGCCACGGCGATGCCTGCACCCCCACCCTTCCTCGAGGTCATCGACGACGACATGGCTCGGGTGCTCGCCGGCAAGTCGGAAGTCGAACGGCTGCGGATTGGATTTCGCATGTGGACGACGGCGCGATCGATCCTCAGGGCGGCGGTGATGGCCGATCACCATGAATGGGCCGCGGATCGTGTCAACCGCGAAGTGGCGGTTCGCATCAGCCATGGGGTGGTCGCCGGTGTCGTCGAGTGAGCTGAATCCGTTCGAGCTGATGCAGCGGGTTGCCGAGTTCCTGGAGGGACAAGGGATCGCCTATCGCGTCGTTGGCTCGCTCGCGAGCATGGCCTACGGCGAGCCCCGGTTTACCAACGACGTCGATATCCTGGCGGACATCGGTGTGGAGCATGTCCCGCCCCTGTGCGGCGCTTTCCCGCCGCCGGAGTACTACCTGGCGGAGGAGGTGGCCCGCGACGCGATCAGAAATCCAGGCCAGTTCAACATCATCCACATTCCTTCCGGCATCAAGGTCGATCTGATCGTCGTGAAGCAGAGCGAATATGCCCGCACCGAACTTTGTCGCGGCCGGCGCTTGGCCAGTCCGGGTGAGTTCGATGTGTGGTTTGCCGCAGCCGAAGACGTCATCCTCAACAAGCTGCTGTACTTCAAGGAATCGGGCTCCCCCAAGCATCTTCGCGACATCGCCTCGATGCTGAAGGTGCAAGGCAGCAACCTCGATCGTCAGTACATCGCTTCCTGGGCGCCGCGGCTGGGGGTGGAAGCTGAATGGCGGGCCGCATCGGGCTGACGTTGGGAGGGAGAACGCATCACTCGATACAAAACCGGAGAGCACCTGACTCTTGCCCAGCCGTGCTGGTGCCGTCGGGGCCGATTTCTTACGTTTTTTCTGGCTTCGCGGCAGTTCTCGCGTTCGATGGCGAATGAACCTTTTTGCGGCCGTCAGCGGGGCAGGCCGGTGGCCTGATTGAACACGAGGGACTCCCCTTCGACGAGCCGCGTCACCGCCCGCCACCGCGGCGTGCCCGGCTTCGGCGGCTGGGCGCCGAAATACGTCTGGCCCGCGAGCGCCCGGGCATGATGACCCTCGACCTCCTCGGGGGTGAGCGCGAAGTCATAGATCGCGAACTCGTCGATCATGCCGCGGAATGGCTCTTGGCCGCGCGTGTTGCCGATCTCCGCCACCGCCGGCCCGCCGGAGCGCACGAGCGTGCCCACCGGATAGACGTGTTCAAACCGCCGGTGACCGTCGATGAAGATCGCCTTGCGGCCCGTGAAGCTGTCGTACGCGGCGACGACATGATGCGGCCTGCCGTCGGTGATCTCTGCGAGCGTCGGCCGGCCGTCTTTTCCGTCGAGCGGCATGTCGAGCTCCCGGTAGCCGCGGCCGGCGAGGTGCAGCCCGAACGATAGGCAGGGCCCGCGCGGCACGGCCGGCTCGGAGAAGCCCGCGTGCGAAATGCCGTCGTTCTGGAAAGAGAGGAGCACGCGGGCATCGCCATCCTCCTTGCGGAAGATCTCGTCGTAGTCGCCGTCTCGGCCGCTCCAGGCCGAGACGATCAGCGCCTCGAGTGTGATTCCCTCAGCCATCGCCAAAAGTCCACTTCCCACCTTGTCACCGGTGCCCCCGTCGATCCGGACGACCGCCGCCGGCGTGTCGTCGAAGGTCACGGCCGAATCGCCGACGAGCCCGGCGACGACCCGCGAGCCCTTGCCCCGAGTCGCAGTGAGGCCGCGGATGGCGTCGATGAACGGAGGGCGAGAGCCGCCCTCCGCGGCATCGTCGAAGGACCAGTAGCACATGGGCAGCCGCACCCGCGACTGCACCTCCACTTCGCCGTCGAGCACCGTCACGGCGACGTGGTCGGCGTCGATCCGCTCGACGCGGAATGCGGTGCCCTTGTCGACGATCCGCAGATTGGCCGCCGTGACGGAGAAGGCGGCATCGGGTACGGCGAGTCGGGCCTGCACGGCCCCTTCGTACAGCGTGCCCGAGTCGCTCGCCGTGACGCCGAAGATGGCCGCCTCTGCGACATCGACGTCGGCGCCGCTGGCCGTTCTCAGGGCCGTTGGCGTGTCAGGCCGGAGCGTCGAGGGGCCGAGCGGTGTGGACGATTCGCGGTCTCCACCGAGGCTGGCGACGGTCACCAGCGGCAGCTGGCGGTTGTCGTAGGAGCCGGGCCCGAGCCGCCCCGGGGATTCCGGCGCAGTCCACAAGACCGCCAACGCCACGCAGCAGGCCAGCGCTAAGCCGGACACGAGCACCGCGACGCGGCCGCCGCCGGAACGCGGGGAGTCCGTCCGACGGATCGGGCTGGCCGTGCGGTCGCCCGGGCCCACTGCCGCGGTCGAGAGGACGATCTGGCCATGCAGCATGCAATAGTCGATGAAGTCGCGCCGGGCCGCGGGGCCTGCCTGGAGCATCGATTCAAGCCGAGCACCGTCGGCAGAGGTGATCGTGCCGTGGACATAGTCGGCTGCGAGATCGAGCAGTTCGTCGCGTTCAGCGGAATCGGTAGTCATGGAACGGGTCGAAAAA
>RFPF01000213.1 GCA_009926295.1 Planctomycetia bacterium | reverse complement strand
CGTCTCCCGTCGTCACCGAGCCGCTCCCGCCCCGCCCTGCCGAGGCCCATGCGCTCGAGGTGGCACGCGGTCTGGAGGGCACGCGGATCGTGTGCACGACGGCCGGCCGTGGTCAGGCGGCCAGCGGGCTCGCGGGTGAGCGGCCCACGGCGGCGGTCACGGGCTGGTTCCTCGACTTGCATCAGCACGATCGTGCCCTCGAAGCATGGGCTGGGCATCCGGCAGGCCTGTCTGCCGTGTGCACCGCCGACATGCCGCCGGGGCCCTACGACCTGGCCGTCGTCCCGCTGGCGAAGGACGGCGAGGCCGAGCTGGCGCGAGACATCCTCCAGGCGGCGCTGGTGAACCTGGCGATGGGCGGCCGGCTCGTCGCCGCGATCGACAACCCCCGCGACACGTGGCTCCACGGTCAGTTGGCCGCCACCGGCGAGACGGTGCGCGTGCGTCCCGCGGCGGGCGGGAAGCCGGCCACCATCTGCTACGTCGTCGAGAAGACGCGGGAGCCGGCGAAGCTCCGCGACTTCACCTGCGAGTTCGCGTTCCGCGATCGCGAGCGGCTGCTCCGGGCGGTGAGCCGGCCTGGCGTATTCGCCCACCGGCGAATCGATCCCGGAGCCCGCCACCTGATCAACGCCGTCGACGTCGCGCCGGGTACGCGGGTCGTCGACGTCGGCTGCGGATCCGGCTGCGTGGCGATCGCGATCGCCGCCCGCGATCCGTCGGTGCACGTGCACGCCCTCGACTCCGCGGCCAGGGCCGTCGAGTGCACTGCCCGCGGTGCAGAGGCCAACGGCCTGGCGAACGTCTCCGTGGTGCTCGAGGCGGGCGGCCTCGTGCCCGATCCGGGCTCCTACCGACCTCGCCCTCGCGAACCCGCCGTACTACTCCGACTTCCGCATCGCGCAGTTGTTCGTCGACGCGGCCTGGAAGGCGCTCGCCCCCGGCGGCACGCTGCTGGTGGTCACCAAGCAGCCGGCATGGTATCTCGAGCAACTGCCCCGGACGTGGAGGGACGTCGCCCAGGAGATCGTGAAGACGTACCACCTCATCGAGGCAGTGCGACCCGGGTAGGGCGGGCCGATCGGTGCTCCGCGTTCACGTGGACCACCTTCGCAGGAGGGAAGCCGTTGAAGTGGGTGCTCGAGGCGGCGGAGTAGGCGCCGATGTTCTCGCTGTAGAGGTAGTCGCCGATCTCGAGTTCCGGCAACTGCTCGGCGAGGCTGATCGTGTCGAGAGCGTCGCAGGTTGGGCCGAACACGGCGCAGATCTGCGTGGGCCCTTTCCTGAAGCTCTTCAGGTGGTAGGTGCAGTGGTCGAAGATCACACCCGAGTAGGTGTGGTAGACGCCGTCGTCGACGTAATACGACATCTTCTCGTTGCGGATGGCCTTGCCGATGATCTTCGAGACCGCGCTTCCCGCCGACGCCACCAGGAATCTGCCGGGCTCAGCGAGAATCTCGATCTCCGGCGGAAAGAGCCGGTCGAGTTCGTGGTTGATCTTCCTGGCCAGGGCCGAGAACTTCGGCACCGTGGCGTCGTAGGCCGCAGGGAAGCCGCCGCCGATGTCGAGCAGCTTGAGGTGAAACCCGCGCGACTTCGCCTCGGCGAACACGCCCGCGCAGAGGTGGATGGCCTGGATGAAGTTCTGGGGGTTCGTGCACTGGCTGCCGACGTGGAACGAAAGGCCCTCCACGACGAGCCCCTGCTCGTGGGCGAAGGTGATCAGTTCCACCGCCTCCCCCGGCAGGGCCCCGAACTTGCTCGACAGCTCCACCATCGAGCCGGTGTTCGGCACCCGCAGCCGCAGGGCGAGCCCCGCGTGGGGGGCGTGCCTCGCGATCTTCTTCACCTCTTCGTGGTTGTCGTAGGTGACGAGGGGCTTGTAGCGGTCGAGCTCGTGGAGCGTCTCGACGGGCTTGATCGGGTTGGCATAGATGATCTTGTCCCAGATGAAATCCTGGCGGGCCTTGGCCGGCAGGTTCTTGATGTTCTCGTGGACGGTGTGGAACTCCTGCATGCTCGCCACGTCGAAGCTGCCACCGAGCTCGTAGAACGTCTTCACGATCTCCGGATCGCTGTTGACCTTCACGGCGTAGTAGATCTGCACGCGGGGGAAGTGCTTGCGAAACAGCCGGTAGTTCTTCCGCAGTTCGGCGTGATCCACGACGAACAGGGGCGTGCCGTGCTTCTTGGCGAGGGCGAGGAGCGTCTTTGCGTTCATGAGGTCAGTGCACCAGAACGTTGCGGAATTGCCAAGGGTCGTCGGCGTCGATGGGCTCGGGGAAAAAGCCGGGCCGGTCGGCAAGCGGCGTCCAGTCGGTGTAGTGGCCGGTGACCGGCCCGAGGTACGGCCGCTGCACCTCCAGGCACCGCTGGAAGTCCATCTCGTCGGCCTCGACGATGCCGGCTGCGGGGTTTTCCAGAGCCCACACCATGCCCGCGAGCACGGCCGACGAGACCTGCAGCCCGGTCGCGTTCTGGTAGGGGGCGAGGTCGCGGGTTTCCTCGATCGACAGCCTGGAGCCGTACCAGTAGGCGTTTTTCTCGTGCCCGTAGAGCAGCACGCCGAGTTCGTCGATGCCATCGACGATCTCGGTCTCGTCGAGGATGTGGATTTTGTCCTGGCGGACGCCGGCCCGGCCGAACAATTCGTGCAGCGAGAGCACCGCGTCATCGGCCGGATGGTAGGCGTAGTGGCAGGTGGGTCGGTAGACGACGTCGCCCCCCTCGCGAACCGTGAAGGAGTCGGCGATCGAGATCGACTCGTTGTGGGTGACGAGGAAGCCGTATTGCGGGCCCGGCGTGGGGCACCACGAGCGCACCCGTGTGTTGGCGCCCGGCTGGAGCAGGTAGGCCCCGGCGCGGGAGCCGATCGTCTGCAGGCGGCCGTTGTCCGGCAGCCACTTCTCATGCGTGCCCCAGCCCAGTTCCGCCGGCTGCATTCCCTCGGAAAGAAAACCCTCGACGCTCCACGTGTTGACGAACACGTTGGGCGGCTTCGGCCGGCGGGACCGCTGCGTGTCTCGCTCCGCGATGTGGATGCCCTTCACGCCGAGGTCGCGCATCAGGCGCGCCCAGCCGGACTGGTCGGCGGCGGCCGGCGTCGCCACCCGCCGGCCGGTGTCGGCCGCCAGGTTCACCAGCGCCTGCTTCACGAACCACGACACCATGCCGGGATTGGCCCCGCAGCACGACACGGCCGTCGTGCCGCCCGGGCGGGCCGCCTTCTCCGCGCGGATCGTCGCGCGGAGGGCGTTGTTGGTACGGGCCTCGGGGTGGATGGAGCGGTCGAAGTAAAAACCCGGCCAGGGCTCGACCACCGTGTCGATGTAGAGCGCGCCGAGTTCGCGGCACAGCCGCATGATGTCGAGCGACGAGGTGTCGACGGACAGATTGACGCAGAACCCACGGCCACCGCCGGTGAGCAGCGGGGTGAGCAGCTCGCGATAGCCCTCGCGGGTAACCGCCTCGTGGATGAACCGGACTCCGTGGCGATCGAGGATGGCACGGTCGCGATCATCGGGGTCGATGACGACGAATTTCGAGCGGTCGAACTCGAAGTGCCGCTCGATGAGCGGCAGCGTGCCCCGCCCGATCGAGCCGAACCCGATCATCACGATCGGTCCGTCGATCCGGGCATGGACGGTCGGGGCGGTCATGGCGGCACTCCGTGCGGAAGGAAACCTCCGGAGTCTGGAGGATTTCCTGGGGATTGTCCATGACGCGCCGCCGGTTTCAGTCGCCGGCGATGCTGCAGAAGGCGGCCCAGGCGGCGCGGTCGATGGCGGCTTCGATCAGCCGGACCGAACCGTCGCCGAACACGACGTTGGCCCCGGAGGGATGTTCGGAGAACATCTGGTCGCAATGGCCCGCCGGATCGTTCGGCACATGGATCCCACCGGCCTCGTTCGCGGCCGGACCGCTGTGCGACAAGACGAGTGCAGCGGCGTGCTCGGGCAGGGTTCCGGCGAGGCGGGATTTCTCGGTCGGCTGGCACCAGGCGCCCGGCACCACGCCGGCCCACGTCTTTTGCGACAGGGCTTGGGAATGCTCGCCGATGAACACGGTCTTCGAGAGGCCGTCGCGCACGTCGGCCGGACGGGTGCGGGAGTTGCGATAGAGCGGACCGTTGGCGACGCCGTCCCACGAGGCCGTCGGGGCTGCATCCCAGGGATCCTCGTGGCCGGCGTTGGCGACGTAGTCGGTGCGGCCGAGCCGGGCACCCGACGGGTGCGGCGCGCCCGCCGCATCGGAAACGGGCAACGGATCCCGCGGTCCGGTGGCGGTCGGGCAGAGAAACACCGCCAGTCGTTCTGCCACGACCTGGCGATTCGCGGGCGCTGCAACGCCGCTGGTCGCGTCGTACCGCGACGCCAGGCCGGCCTCCTCGAGAAACGCCGAGATCGCGAGGCCCCAGGCGGTGCCCGGAAGCGCGTCGAACGAGTCGGGATCGCGGGTGGGGCTTGCCGTGTCGGCGACATAGCCCGCGGGAAACCGCCGCCGGGCGTCGGCGTGGGTGTGCAACGCGAGCCCGAGCTGCCGCTGGTGGCTCGCGCACTGCGAGCGGCGGGCCGCCTCGCGGACGCTCTGCACCGCCGGCAGCAAGAGCCCCACGAGCACGCCGATGATCGCGATCACGACGAGCAGTTCGACGAGGCTGAAGCCCGCGCGGGATGGGGCGGAGCGGAGCGGCGGCCCAGGCATTTTTGACGCACCAAAAGAAAATGTTTGATTGTTCAAAAAATAGGGCCTCGGGCTTCGCCCCGCAAGGGGGCGTGGGGTGCCCACGTCGGGTAGGCGTTGAACGCGGCCGTGCGGCACACTTGGCCGCATGACGCTCTCCCACCTCCTCGCGCTCGCGGCAGCCGGCGGCCTCGGCACGCTCCTTCGCGCCGGCTGCAACACGCTGGCCATCCGGTGCTTCGGCGCCGGCGTTCCATGGGGAACGCTCTTGGTCAACGCGGCCGGGTCGTTCGCGTTCGGCGCGATCGCGGGGCTCGCCCGGTCGCGTGGCGGCCTGCCGACGGGGCTCGAGACGATCCTGCTCGTCGGCCTCCTCGGAGGGTTCACGACCTATTCGAGCTACGCCTACCAGTCGATCGAGCTGCTCGAGCACGGGCGGCCGGGGACGGCGATCGCGTACATGGCCGCGACGAACCTCCTCGCGCTGGCCGCTGTCTGGGCCGGGCTGCGGCTCGCCGGCCCGCCGGGCTGACGCGGCGGCATAATCGGGGCGGAGAGATTCGAACTCTCGACCTCTTGGTCCCAAACCAAGCGCGCTAGCCAGACTGCGCTACGCCCCGGGGAGCCCGAAGTGTAACACACCGCGTCGCGGGACGGCCGGAAGCCTGTCGCGCGACCGCCTGCCTACTCGGTGATGTGGTCGAGGAGCCGCTGGAATTCGTCGAGGCTGGAGAACGGGATCACGATGCG
>RFPF01000212.1 GCA_009926295.1 Planctomycetia bacterium | reverse complement strand
CTCGTCCACGACCTCGTAGGTCGGCGTGACGCCGAAGTCGCGCTGGGCGAGCTGCTGGAGAAGCGACTTGTGATTCGAGCCCTGCTCGCCGGCGGCCACCGAGTCGATCTCGGGCTGGAGCAGCCGGGCCACGAGGCCCCGCACCGGTTCCATGCCTCCGTCGAGGTAGATCGCGGCCACCACCGACTCGAAGAGGTCGGAGAGCACCGATGGAGGCACGGGCCGGTTGACCGCCAGCCCCTTGCCTACGATCAGGAAATCGACGAGCCCCAGCCGCTCGCTGATCCGCCCGCACGTCTCCCGGCTCACCACCACCGACTTGATCCGAGTCAGGTCGCCCTCGAGCGAGTCGGGGAACGTCCTGAAGAGACTCTCGCAGACGATGAACCCGAGAATCGCGTCGCCGAGGAACTCCAACCGTTCGTTGGAGGCGAGGCGGTGCTGGGCGCCGGAGGCGTGGGTGAGGGCGGCGACGAGCAGGCCCGGATCCCGAAACTCGTAGCCGATCCGCCGCTGGCACTCGGCCACGTCGATGGTCGGCTCGGGAAGGTCGCGGGGCTCCCGCTTCGCCATGCAGAAATCCTGGAAAAACACCTGTTTTCACCGAAAAAATACGGCCTGTGGTGCTCGAATGTCAATCGACGCCCCCCTGGAACGGTCCCTTCCGAACCCCCGCCCACCGGGCCGCGTACAAAACCTCGAATCGCCATCGACCTATGATGGCATTGCGCACCCACCGGAGGTTTCAGCAATCCCATGACGCACCCGACGACAGCTCCCCGCATTCCCGGATTCATCGGCACCGCGTGCGCGATCGCCGCTGTTTCCGCCCTCCTCGGACAGCCTGCCGCCGCGGAGGACTCCGCCGGCACGGCGGAGGCCATGTCGCACGCCACCGCGCTCTCCAAGGCCTTCCGCCATGCCGCCGAGCATGCGACGCCGAGCGTGGTGGTGGTTCGCAGCGAGGCTCGGGCGAAACCCGCGCCGCAGCGGCAGCGGCAACGTCAGGGCGGCGGTGAAAACCCCTTCAAGGGCACGCCATTCGAGGACTTCTTCAAGGACGGTCTCCCCGAGGGCTTCGAGTTCGGCCCGCGAGGTGGCATGCCGCCTCGCTCGGGCGTGGGCTCGGGCGTGATCGTGGATGCGGCCGGCATCGTCCTCACCAACAACCATGTCGTGGAGGGGGCCGACGAGGTCACCGTCGAACTGCCCGACGGCCGTGAATTCAAGGCGACCGAGATCAAGACAGACCCCGAGAGCGACCTGGCCGTCGTGCGGCTGGGCAATGCCAAAGACCTCCCCGTCGCGAAGCTCGGCGACTCCGACAAGCTCGAAATCGGCGACTGGGTGATTGCGATCGGCAATCCATTCGAGCTGGAAACCACCGTGAGCGCCGGCATCATCAGCGGCAAGGGCCGCGAACTAGGGAGCATTCGGCGCGCGAAATTCCTGCAGACCGACGCCGCGATCAACCCTGGCAATTCGGGCGGCCCGCTCGTGAACCTCGCCGGCGAGGTCGTCGGGATCAACACGGCGATCGCCTCGAGCAGCGGCGGCTATCAGGGCGTCGGCTTCGCGATCCCGATCAACCTCGCGAAGTGGGTGAGCGGCCAGTTGATCGCGAGGGGCTCGGTCGAGCGCGGCTACCTCGGCGTGTCGATCAGTCCGATCTCGACCGACATGGCCGCCAAGCTCGGCGTCCGGGACAGGAAGGGCGCGCTCGTCACGGAGGTCATGCCCGGCACGCCCGCGGCGGAGGCGGGCGTGGAGGAGTTCGACGTGATCGTCGGCTTCGACGGCCAGCCGGTCGACGGTCCGAGGTCGCTGCAGGAGGTGGTCGAGCGGTCGGGCATCGGCCAGAAGCACAAGGTCGCTGTGCTCCGCGACGGCAAGACGGTCGAGCTCGCGGTCTCCGTGAAGCCGCTGCCCGACAAGGTCGCCAAGAGCGGTGGCGGCGGTCTCAAGAAGGGCCCCGGTGTCGAGGAGACCTATTATGCCGAGCAGTTCGGGCTCGAGGTTCGCGACAAGAACTCGGTGCCGGAGGACGCCTACGCCGGCTTCGAGGGCGTGCTCGTCGACCGTGTCGATCCCGACGGCATCGCGGCCGAGGCCGGCCTCGGCCCGGGCTACCTGATCCGCAAGATCGGACACAAGACCGTCACGAGCGTGGCCGAGTTCGCGGCTGCGATCGAGAAGGAGTCGGCCGAGGACGGCATCCTGGTCGGGGTGCGCACGCCCCGCGGCAATTCGATCGTCCTCTTGAAAAAGAACGACTGACGAAGCGAGGCTGGGGGGCCCCCTGGCGTCCGGAATCCTCTCCGGCGTCGGGAGCCCTCCGGCACTTCGCACTCCATGGCCACGCTCGGCGTCAACATCGATCACGTCGCCACGCTGCGGCAGGCCCGCCGCACGGTGGAACCCGACCCGGTGTGGGCCGCGTCCCTGGCCGAGCTTGGCGGCGCCGACGCGATCACGGTGCACCTTCGCGAGGACCGCCGGCACATCCAGGATCGAGATCTCGAGGTGCTGCGCCGCACCGTGCAGGTGAAACTCAATCTGGAGGCGGCGATCGCTCCGGCCATGATCGAGATCGCCTGCCGCGTGAAGCCCGACCAGGTCACGCTCGTGCCCGAGAAGCGCGAGGAGATCACTACCGAGGGCGGCCTCGACGTCGTGGCCCACAGGGCCGCCACGGCCGCGGCGGTGGAACGGTTGCACGCCGCGGGCATCGTCGTCTCGCTGTTCATCGATCCGAGCCCGACGCAGATCGAGGCGGCGGTGGACCTCGGTGTCGCCGCCGTCGAGCTCCATACGGGTGAATACGCCAACGCGGCCACCGACGCCGCGCGTCATGCCGAACTCGTCGAACTCTCCCGCGGCGCCGCGATGGTCCGGCAGGCGAAGCTCGGCCTCAACGCCGGCCATGGCCTCACCTACCGCAACGTCTCGCCGGTCGCCCGCCTCGAGGGCATGGGCGAACTCAACATCGGCCACTCGATCGTGTCCCGGGCCGTTCTCGTGGGCTTCATCCAGGCTGTCCGGGAAATGAAATCCCTGCTATCCTGAAGCGTCGCCGCCTGCAGATTTTGGGCCTGGTGTGCGAAACCCTTCCCGCGAAAGGAGTCGCACGTGCAGCCACCCGTCAGCGCCGTCGCGTCGCCGTCAGACGTCGATCCTGCGAACGAGGCGGAGACTCCCGGCTGGGTCCGCGAGGCCCGGCGGGCGATGCGCGACGCCCCCGTCGACTTCTTCCGGGTGAGTCCCGCCCGCTACTGGGCAGACTTCCTCCTCGCCCTCGTGCTCGCCTACTCCGCCGCGACCGTCTATCTGATCTCCCCGCTCGGCTCCTGGCCGCAGGTGCTGGCGTTTCCGATCGCCGTCTTCTGGCTCTATCGCCTCGGGTCGCTCGTGCATGAGGTCTGCCATCTCAGCCACCACGAGATGCGGGCCTTCAAGGTGGCGTGGAACGTGGTCGTCGGCACGTTCACGCTCACTCCCTCGCCGTTCTTCACCCGACACCACCGCGACCACCACAGCCAGCGGATGTACGGCACGCCGGAGGACCCGGAGTACGTCGCCAACGTCCTCGAAGGCGGCAACTGGAAAAGCGCCCTCGGCTACGGCCTGTTCATGCTCGTCTATCCGATCCTCGTCTTCCTGCGGTTCCTGCTCGCGCCGCTGTCGTTCCTCCATCCACGGCTGCGGCAAGCCGTGCTCGAGCGGGCGAGTTCGCTCACGCTCAACACCCGCTACCGGCGCCACATCACCCCCTTCGACCGCCGCGCGATCACGGCCGTCGAGTTGCTGTGCTTCGTGCGGGCGGCGTTCATCCCGATCTCCGTCTATGCCGGCTTCGCCCCGCTGAGCCGGATCCCCCTGCTCTACCTGCTCGGACTCACGACGTTCGTCATGAACCAGATGCGGCAACTGGCCGACCACCACTTCACCGGCGACGGCTCGCCCGTGGATGTCGAGTCGCACATCCTCGACTCCTGCAACTTCACCGGCCGCGACCCGCTCACGTGGCTCTTCTTCCCGTTCTCGATCAAATACCACGCCCTTCACCACCTCTTCCCCTCGCTGCCCTACCACAACCTCGAGGCGGCCCACGCCCATCTCGTGGCGACCCTTCCCGCCGACTCCCCCTACCTCGGCCTCGACCAGCCCGGATGGTGGCCCGTCGCCAAGCGGACCGTCTTCGGGTAATATCCCCGCTCGGCGGTTGCTTCGAGGATCTGCACCCCGTGGTCAACGACGATCTCCTGCGGCGCGATGTGCGCCTGCTCGACGGCAAGCTCGACTCCGTGATCGTGGAGCTCGCCGGGCCCGAAGCCTCGGCGCTCGTGGCCGACATCCGCCGGCTGGCCCGCGATCGCCGCGCCGGCGGCCACGACGCCGAGCGGACCCTCGCCGCCCGAATCGAGTCGCTCGACGTGTCCCAGGCCCGGGTCGTGACGCGGGCTCTCTCCATCTTCTTCGACCTCGTCAACATCGCCGAGGACCGCCAGCGCACCCGCGTGCTCCGCGAGCGTGAGCGGCTCAAGCACCCGCAGCCGCTCGGCGAGTCGCTCGTGAGCGCGATCGCCGAGCTCGCCGCCGCCGGGCTCTCGGCGGCCGACGTGCAGCAGGCGCTCGACCGCCTCTCGATCGAACTTGTCTTCACCGCGCACCCCAGCGAGGCGAAACGTCGCTCGATCCGGGCCAAGCTCCGTCGCATGCGGCAGACGCTCCAGGCCCTCGACCGCGACGATCTCCTGCCGCGCGAGCGGGCCGAGCACGAGAGCCACCTGCGCACGGAGCTGGCGATCCTCTGGGAGACGGAGTTCCTCAAGCCCGAGCGGCCCACCGTGCTCGACGAGGTGTCGCGCGGCCTGTCCATCATGCCCCGCCTGTGGAAGGCGGTGCCGCAGGTGCACGAGTCGCTCCGGCGTGGGCTCGCTGCGGCGTACCCCGGCCACGAGTTCCGCGTGCCGCCCTTCCTCACGTTCGGCTCGTGGATGGGGGGCGACCGCGACGGCAACCCGTTCGTCACGGCCGACGTCACGGAAGAGACGCTGCTCAGGCTCCGCTCCGCGGCGATCGACGCCCACCTCACCCGCTGCACGCGGCTGCACGAGTTGCTCACCTCGTCGCTCCGCGAGGCCGGCGGCGCCGAGCCGCTCGAGCGCAGGCTCGTAGCGCTCGTGGAGAAGTGGCCCGACCTGGGCGCCGTGCTCGACGGCCCGCTGCCGCAGGAGACCTACCGCCGCTGGCTGCGGATGATCCACTTCCGGCTCGAGTGCTCCGTGGCCGCGAGCCTCTCCGACCCGGCGGCCCCGGGGGCCTACGCTTCGGCCGCCGAACTCGAGGCCGACGTGGCCGCGCTCGTGGAGTGCCTCGATCGCGACCACGCCCTCGCCGCCGACTCTCCCACCCGCCGCTGGCTCGACCTCGTGCGCAC
>RFPF01000211.1 GCA_009926295.1 Planctomycetia bacterium | reverse complement strand
CGGGCCTCGTCGGGCTGCCGATCCTGCTCGTCCTGAGCCGCAAGACGCTCGACATTCCCAACACGCAGAGCGCCACGGGTATCCTCTATGTGGCCTGCCTGGCCGCGATCGTCGGCGAACTCACCGCCCAGTTGCTCTCGGCAGTTGCCTGACGCCTGCGCGGAGAAGCCGGATGCGGATCACCTACGCCTGCCCCGCCTGCCATGCCACCGCCACCCGGGACGGCGTCGAGTCGCTGCCGGCGCTCGAGTGCCCGGCCTGTGGGACGAAGGTCGCCGTGCCCAGCGACGCGTTCGCCGCCGGCACGCCCCCGCGGCTGCGCCGGTGCCTCGTGTGTCCGAGCACCGAACTGTTCGTCCGCAAGGACTTCCCGCAGCGCGTCGGGCTCGGGATCGTGGTCGCGGGGCTCGCCGCGAGCTGCGTGGCATGGGCCTTCCGCGAACTCGTGATCACCTTCGGGATCCTGTTCGGCACCGCGCTGGTCGACGTCGTCCTGTACCTGGTGATGCCGGACTGCCTGTCGTGCTACCGCTGCGGAGCCCGCTACCGGGGCGCCGGCGGCGGCTTCGGTGGCTTCGACCTCGAGACCCACGAGAAGCATCGCCAGCAGGCCGCAAGGCTGCGGGCGGGGGCGCACCATGGACCGTGAACGCCAACGGATCGCCGAGGATCTGCGCGGACTCGTCGCCGGCGAGGTGTCGTGCGACGATCCCACCCGCGCCCTCTATGCCGGTGACGCGAGCCTGTTCGAGGTGTGGCCGTTGGCGGTGGTCCGGCCACGGTCGGCGGACGACGTCGCGGCCACGGTCCGCTGGGCGGCGGAACGCGGCATCCCCGTGCACGCCCGCGGCGGAGGCACCGGCCTCGCGGGCGACGCCCTCGGCACGGGTGTCGTGCTCGACATGTCGCGGTTCATGAGCCGCGTCGTCGCCACGACCGCGTCGCAGGTGCGGGTTCAGCCGGGCGTCGTCGCCTCCAGGCTCGAGGAGCATCTCGCCCGGCTGGGCCGCATGTTCGGCCCCGACCCCGCCAACGCAGCGGTGACGACGGTGGGGGGCATGATCGGCCGCAATGCCTCCGGCAGCCGGTTCGCCCGGCACGGCGCCGTGAGGAGCCGCGTGGCCGCGGTCGAGGCGGTGCTCGCCGACGGCTCGATCGTGGAACTGGTTCCGACGAGCCCTGACGGACCCGGCGCGGCGTCCGACGATGCGTGCGCGCGGCTCGCCGCCGGCGTGGCGACGGTGCTCCGCGAATCCCGGGCCACGGTGTCGCGCTGGCAGCCTGCCGACCGGCCGACGCATGGTGGATACCGGCTCGACGGCGTCGAACGCGGCGGGCTCGTCGATCTCCCCGGGCTGTTGTGCGGGGCGGCGGGAACGCTTGCCGTGGTCACCGAGGCGACGCTCGACACCGTGGAGGCCGACGGCGGTCGGGCCGTGGCGCTCGTGCTCTTCGACGCGCTCGACAAGGCCGCCGATGCCGCACTGCGGCTGTCGGCCTGGGGGCCGAGCGCCTGCGACCTGTTCGACAAGCGCCACCTCGCCCTCGCCCGCGGCTCGAAGGTGACGTTCGATCTCCTCATCCCGCCGGCGGCCGATGCAGGCCTGCTCGTGGAGTTCTCGAGTTCCACGCCGACGGAGTGCCGACAGCGGCTCGACGACGCCCTGGCACGCCTGCTGGGTGTGAAGCGGCTCTGCCTCGACGTGCGGCGCGCCGATGACGACCACGACGCCGCGCTGTTCTGGGAGCTCTCGCGACACGTCGTGTCGACGCTGCACGGTGTGCGCGGGACGGTGCGACCGGTGCCTTTCGTGGAGGACGTCGTGCTGCCGCCGACCAGGCTGCCCGACTTCTTGCGGCGTCTGCAGGACGTTCTCAAGCGGCATGCCGCGACGGCGCTCGTCTTCGGGCACGCGCCCCAGGGCCAGCTCCACGTGCGGCCCTACGCGGAACCACGGCTGCCGGGTGAGCGCGAGCGGCTCGAGCGGCTCGCCGAGTCGATCTACGACGAGGTCGTCGCGCTCGGGGGCACGCTCGGGGGCGAGCAGGGCCTGGGACTGTCGCGCACGAACTTCTTCGGTCGCCATTTCCCCGACCTCGCGGCCGTCTTCGGCCGGGTGAAGGAGGTCTTCGATCCCGGCGGCGTCCTCAATCCGGGCCGGATCGTCCCGCAGCCAGCCGCGCCGGCCGCGTTTCGCCCGCCACTCGTCCCTCCGGCCGTGGGCGCCGCCGAATTCGCGGCGGCTCCGGGGCCGCTGCCGGTGCTCACCTGGCCGGCGGAACGCCTGGGGGCGGAAATCGACGCCTGCAACGGCTGTGGATCGTGTCGCAGCCACGGGCCCGACGTGCGGATGTGCCCGCGGTATCGCGAGGACTCCGCCGAGGAGACGTCGCCGCGGGCGAAGGCCAACCTCGCGGCCGCCGTGATGTCGGGCGGGCTGCGTCCCGAGGCACTGGCATCGGCGGCGGCGGGGCGGATCGCCGACACCTGCTTCAACTGCCACCAGTGTCGCGTCGACTGCGCGGCGGGCGTCGACATTCCGGCGATCGTGATGGAGTTGAAGGCCGCCCACGTGGCCGCCAACGGGCTGTCCGGATCCGCATGGTTGCGGTCGCGGGTCGATCTTCTGAGCGCGGTCGGCGGCCGCTTCGCGCCGCTGGCCAATCGGGCGATCGCGAGCCCTCGGGCCCGCTGGCTCCTCGAAAAGACGCTCGGCATCGCCCGCGGCCGCAAGCTTCCGCCGTTCACGGGAGCCCGCACGCTCCGCTGGGCCGCCCGCCGCGGCCTCACGCGGCCGTCCCGTCGCGGTGGTCCGCGGGTGCTCTACTTTCTCGACACCTACGCCCGGCGGCACGACCCTCTCCTCGCGCAGGCGCTCGTGGCGATCCTGGAGCGGCATGGCGTCGGCGTGTTCATCGATCCGCGGCAGGTGGCCTCCGGGGTCGCGATGGTGTCGGAGGGCGACATCGAGGCGGCCCGCGCGCTCGCCCGCACGAACGTGCGGATACTCGCCGAGGCCGTGCGGCTCGGCTACAGGATCGTGTGCACCGAGCCCTCGACGGTGACCTGCATCACCCACGACTATCCGCTCCTGGTCGAGGACGACGACATGGAGCGGATCGTCGCCGCCACGACCGACGCCACGACCTATCTCTGGGAACTGCACCGCGAGGGCCGCCTGCGGCTCGACTTCAAGCCTGTGGCTGCGAGGGTCCTCTACCATGCCCCGTGCCACCTCAGGGTGCGGCATGCGTCGAGCCCCGCCGAGCACCTGCTGCGGCTCGTGCCCGACCTCACCGTGGCCGCGGCGGATCGTGGCTGCTCGGGCATGGCCGGCACGTTCGGGCTCGACCGGGAGCACTACCGCGCGAGCCTCAGGGTGGGGCTCGGGCTCGTGACGGCGATGCGGAGCGCCGGCGTGGAGGCGGGTGCTACCGAGTGCAGTGCCTGCAGGATACAAATGGAGCAGGGCACCGCGAAGCCGACGGTGCATCCGGTGAAGCTGTTGGCGAAGGCCTATGGAGCGATCGATGGCGAAGGAGCCGATGCACTCGACGGCCTGCTCACCGCCACCAGCGGCCGGCTCACCACGAGCTGACGTCGTGCGGGTCGGGCTGTTCGCAGGCATGGCCGAGGCGGCGGGCTGCCGGCACCTCGACGTGCCATGGACCCGGGGCTCCGTCGCCGACCTGCGGGCCGCCCTCGAGGCGCTGCAGCCTTCCGTCGGGCCGCTCCTGGCGCGGAGCGCCATAGCGGTCTCGGGCCGTTATGTGGCCGACGCCGCCGACGTTCCGGCCGGCTCCGAAGTGGCCGTGATCCCACCTGTGAGTGGAGGCTGACATGGCCAAGGTGTCGTGCCGGCTGGTGAGCGAGGAGATCGACACGGCCGCCGTCCTCGCGAGCGTGGCCGAAGCGGCCGCCGGTGCGCACGTGCTCTTCGTGGGCACGACGCGGGGCGTCACCGGCGACGTCGTCACGCTGGGCCTCGAGTACGAGGCCCACGAGCCGCTGGCGAGGGCCTTGCTGGGCGACCTCGCAGAGCAGGCCGTGCGGACCTACTCGCTCACCGGCTGCGCCGTCGTGCACCGTCTCGGGGCGGTGCCTGTCGGGAGCGCGAGCGTGGCTGTGGCCACGAGTGCGCCTCATCGGCGGGAGGCATTCGCGGCGGCCGAGTGGCTCATGGAGCGGATCAAGCGAGACGTCCCCATCTGGAAGCGCGAGGAGGCCGCCGACGGCTCGCGGACGTGGGTCCATCCTGCCGACACGCCGGCGGGCGTGGTGCCGGAGCAGGGGGGATGAGCGGGACGCGACGCACAGTCCCGCGGGCAGGGCGGCTCGTCGACCGCTTCGGCCGGGCGCACACCGACCTGCGGGTGAGCGTCACCGACCGCTGCAACCTGCGGTGCACCTACTGCATGCCCGAGGAGGCGACATTCAGGCCGCGGGAGGAACTGCTCACCTACGAGGAGATCGCCCGCGTGGCCGGCGTCGCGGCCGGGCTCGGGATCCGCTCGATCCGCCTCACCGGCGGCGAGCCGCTCATGCGCGCGAGCCTTGACGAACTCGTGCGGCAGCTCGCGGCTGTGCCCGGGATCGACGACGTGGCCCTCACGACCAATGGCCTCCTTCTCGCCGAGCAGGCCGAACCGCTGCGTCGTGCCGGGCTCCATCGGCTCAACGTCAGCCTCGACAGCCTGCGCGAGGATGTCTTCGAGCGGATCGCCCGGCGACGTGGGCTCGATCGCGTGCTCGCCGGTCTGGCCGCGGCCCGGGCCGCCGGCTTCGATGCGATCCGGATCAACGCCGTCTCGATCCGCGGCCTCACGGAGGACGAGATCGTGCCGCTGGCGGCGTTCTGTCGACGCGAGCGGTTCGAACTGCGGTTCATCGAGTTCATGCCGCTCGATGCCGACGGCGGCTGGTCCGACGAGCGCGTGCTTTCGGGCCGGGAAGTGCGGGCGATCCTGGAGCGGGACGTCGGCCCGCTCGCGCCCGTCGACGCTCTCGATCCCGGCCAGCCGGCCGTCGATTTCGCCTGGGACGACGGCGCGGGCCGCGTCGGCTTCATCGATCCGGTGTCGGCTCCGTTCTGCGACCGCTGCGACAGGCTCCGGCTCACCGCCGACGGCCAGTTGCGCAACTGCCTGTTCTCGACGACCGAATGGGACGCGCGGGCGGTGCTGCGGAGCGGCGAGGCGGACGGGGAAGTCAAGGCGCGGATCGCGGCTCTCTTCGGGAAGTGCGTGTTGGCGAAGCGGGCCGCGCACGGGATCGGCTCGCCAGCCTTCGAGCGGCCAGCCCGGGCCATGTATCAGATCGGGGGCTGACGTGGATGTGAAGGATGCCGGCCAACCACGTCGCTACCTCGACAATGCGGCCACGTCGTGGCCGAAGCCCGAGCCCGTGCTCGCGGCCTGGGAACGCGCGGCCCGCGCCATCGGTGCCGCCGCCGGCCGCGG
>RFPF01000022.1 GCA_009926295.1 Planctomycetia bacterium | reverse complement strand
CTCGCTTGACGTTCGCCTCGGCCCTCCAGGCCTCGGCTCTCTGCGTGTCCGCTTCGCTTTCGCCATCCATGGCTGCGCTCGCTCCCACAGCCCGCTCGATGGTCTGGGCAGCCCCGAAGCCGGATTGGGCAAGTTGACGGAGATGTCCGCGTCGAGCATCGACGTGATCAGTGGTTGAAGATGAATTCGGGGGAGTTGAGGAGCGCCCAGAAGACGTCCTCGAGGGCGGCCTTGCGGTCGGGGGCGGCCATGACGGTCGTCAGCGTCTCGATCCGCTCGCGTTCTGTCGGCATCCGGCCGTAGGACCGCACGAAGAGGCGATCGATGATCTCCGTGTCGGGCGTGCCGGCATCGACGGCCTTCGCGACGAGGCCGCCCTGCTTGATGCGGTCGTTGGCAGCGTCGCCATTGAGGAGGTGGAGGGCCTGCGACAGGCTCGGGTCCATGCGGACGGCACAACTGCAGACGTCGTCGCGGGTGGCCCGGCCGAACGTGGTGAGGAAGTAGTTCGTGGTGCGGCCGTCGGCCACCTGCACGGCGCGGGCTCCGAGCGGCAGACCCGGGAACTTGTTCTTCGTGTCGGTCACCTCCGCGAGCACGTCGAGCAGCACCTCGGCCCTGATCCGGCGGACCGCGGCGTGTGAAAAGTTCGTGTCGTCGAGCTTGTTGGTGGGGTTTGTCTCGCACGACCGCTGGTAGGTGCGCGAGTTGACGATGTCGCGGACGAGCTGACGGAAGTCCCACCCCGAGGTCGCGAAGCGGCGGCCGAGTTCGGCGAGCAGCGGACCGTTCGACGGCGGGTTGCTGACGCGGGCATCGTCGGGCTCGTGGACGATCCCGCGGCCGAAGAAGTGCGTCCAGGCGATGTTCGCCACGTGGCGGGCGAAATAGGGGTTGTCGGGGGTGGTGATCCACGCGGCGAGGGCTTCGCGCCGGTCGCGATCGGTCACCTTCGGCGTTTCGCCACCGAGGAATTTGGGCGGCACGATCTGGCCGGTGACGGGATGCTTCATGTCGCCGGAGCCGGAGTCGTAGACGATGAACTCGCGCGGGTCGTCACCACGCTTGCGGGCGATCTGCTTGAAGAAGGCGGCGAAGCCGTAGTAGTCGTCCATCGTCCAGCGGTCGAACGGGTGGTTGTGGCACTGGGCGCACTGGATCCGCATGCCGAGGAACGCCTGGGCCACGTTCTCCGCGAGCTTGAGCGTGTCGCGTTCCTGCTGGAAGTAGTTGGTGGGCGGGTTGGTGAACGTTCCGCCGGAGGCCGAGATCAGGTCGCGCACCATGCGGTCCACCGGCTCGTTCGCGGCGATGCGGCGGTCGAGCCACTGGTGGTAGAGGAGCACGGCCTTGGGGCTGACCTCGTTGTTCACCGTGCGGATCTGGAGGATTTCCGCCCACTTCATCACCCACAGTTCGACGAACTCCTTGCGGGTGAGCAGCTCGTCGATCACGCGTGCCCGGCGGTCCGGCCGACTGTCGGAGAGGAACGCCGCGCGTTCCTCCGGCGTCGGCACGAGCCCGGTCAGATCGAGGGTCACGCGGCGCAGGAACGTCTCGTCGTCGCAGGGCGGGGAGGGCGTGATGCGCAGGGTCTCGAGCTTCCGATCGACGAACTCGTCGAGCCACGTGCCACCCGACTCCTTCAGCGGCGTGAAAGCGACGTCCCTCGGCACGACCACCAGCGGAGTCCCGACCGTGATCGTGTCGTAGCGTGCCATCACGAACGCCTCGCCGCGGCCGCCACTGGAGACGAGCCCCGCGGGCGAGACCTTCGCCGTGGGGTCGTTGTTGGATCCGTACCAGCACAGGTCGGTGACGTCGCGGTCGGTCCCGTCGGCGAAGCGGGCCACGGCGACGAGGGGCTGCCTCACATCGGCGCCGGCGATGAGCGCCATGGGGGGGTAGAGGTCGAGACCGACGAGCTTCGCGACCGGGCCGGGGTCGTCCGGCGCGCCCGCGGCGATCCAGCGGACGAGCGTCGCGGCGAGGTCGCTCTGCAGTTCGAACCGCTTGCCGCCGGTGTGAGGCACGCCGCCGATGGCCTTCTGCACGAGCAGGCTTTCGGGCGGGGCGCCGGGGTCGATCCGCCGGCCGGGGAACTCGCGCGTGATCCGGTGGTAGTCGCCGGCGGGATCGAAGCCGAAGAGCGAGAGTCGGAAGCCGTCCTTGCCGCGGGCGGCGCCGTGGCACGATCCCATGTTGCAACCAGCCCTGGCGAACACCGGCATGACGTCGAGCCGAAACGAGAGCGGCGGCTCGCTCGACGCCGAGATGACCGTCACTGGTATCTGCCGGGCGTGCCCGGCGTGCTCGACGACGAGCGTGCCCTGGCCGTCCGCGAGGGGTCGGAGCACGGCGCCCTCGACGGCGAACAGTTTCGGGTCGGACGCCTTCAAGGCCGCCGTGGCCACGTGCTCCGTGCGACCGTCGGCGAACGTCGCCTGCACGAGCACCCGCTGCCGGTCCCGCGCCGAGTCGAGGCGGATCTGTGGCGGGTAGACCTCGATGCCGACGGGAGCGTCGGCCTGGGCGATGGCCGAAAAAAAGCTGCAGCAATTGGCCAGGATGAATACGAATCGCGCAGGCTTCATGGCGCGGGCCCTCCGACGGCGGCGACGGCGGGTGGCAGCGGCTTGTCGATCCGCAGCGACGTCGCCGCCGACTGGTGCACCATGACGGCGTCGCCGACGGGCACCTCGATCCGGAGGATGAGGTTGTCGTGCTTGCCAGGCGGGGCGTCGGCCGCGACCGTGATCGGAACCTCGAGCGTGTCGGCGCCCGCGGGGAGGTCGAGCACCGGGGCCTCGGTCTTCGCCGGCAGCCCGAGCAGCCGGGCCTTCGCCGTGCCGCTGAAAGTCGGCGGCCTCGCGGCCTTGTAGACGAGCTTCACCGCCGCGCCCTGCTCCACCACGGCCTTTGCGGCGGTCATCTCCACCAGCGGCTCCGCGACCGCCAGGGCGAACGGCCGGCTGGCGATGACCATGCCCCTCGCGGCCCGCCTGTTGGCCGGTTGCTTGTCCTTCTTCTCCGCCTCGGGCACGAGCGTCGCCGTCAGCGCGACCTGCCACTCCCTGACTGGCGCGTCGGCGGTGCAGGTGATCGGAAACGTGACCTCCGCGTCGGCCTCCTTGACCTCAACGCTCGACGCACCGATCCCGGGCGGCCGAAACGGCATCTCGAGCCGCACGCGGCCGGCGTAGCCTTCGACGCGGATCACCTTCACCTTGAGTTCGAGCGTGCCTCGCCGGGCGATCGGCGTCGGCGGCGCAGCCACCTCGATCGTGGCGGGAGCCTCCTCGACGACCGCCACCGCGATGCGGTCGCTCACCGACGTGCGGTACGTCGTCTGGTTGGGTTCCCCGAAGACGAGGTCGGTGCCCTGGCGGAGGCGGCCAATCTGCTGCGTCGACTCGCCTTCGCCGCGGACCACCCGCACGGGCGTGACCCGTGTGCCGGTCGGCGCGTCAACCGCGGCCTCGAACACGACGATGCAGTTGGGCGCCGGATCGGCGATCGCGGCGGGCAGGGCGGTCGCACCGCCCGGCAGTTCGGGGAATTCGAGCCGCACCGGGTCGCTGCATTCGGTGCGGGCCGCATTGAACAACAGCGCCGTCCGATTGCCCCGTGGCACCGCGGCCACGAGCCGCTGCTGCGTCTTCGTCTGGGCCGGGGGCACGCTCACGGTGACCTGCGGCACGATCGGCTCGACGTCGATCCAGTAGATGAAGTCGGGCCCGCCGCGCCGCTCGAAGTCGTTCACGCGGAGCAGGAACGCACCCTCGTCGGGAACCGTCACCTGCAGGACGCTGTCGGGCCCGTCGGTGTCGTCGTTGCTCGTGATCCGCTCGCGCTTGTCGTTGTCGCGGTGGGCGGCGATCACGAGATCGATCGGTGAGCCGAGCCGGCGGCCCCAGCCGGTCACCTTCCACTTCGTCCCCTTGGGGGCGGCCACGCGGATCCAGTCGACGTCGTCGGAGGCGTCCATGCGGCCCGCGACGGCGCCCGGAGCCTGCGCTGGCACCGCCTTCTCGGGCTGGTCGTCGGGCTCGGCCGCCTGCGCGAGCGGCGCGGCGGTGATCCGCAGCGGCACCGGAAAGACCGCCGTCCTGCCCTCGCGCACGGCGCGGACCCGCGCCAGCCCGTCGCCGTCGGGAGGCGGCAACGTGACCTGCTGCCTGAACGGGCCCGCCGGATCACCGAACCACTCGACCTCGAGCACGGCACCGGCGGCGCCGCCCGGGGGCCAGGCCACGTGGGGGACGGGAAAGTCGCCGACGTGCAGCACGTAGAGGCCATTGCCTCCTCCGTAGGCGCTCTCGCGCACCCGCAGGAAGTAGTCCCCCTCCTTCTCGACGGTCGCGGCGAGCACCGCGTCCTGCGCGAGCAGCGGATGGTCGTCGCAGGCGGCGACCACGAAGCCCTCGGCGTCGACGAGTTCGAGGTGGGGGTCGAGCGTCTGTTGGTCGAGCCGCATCGCGTCGACGGCGGCGGCGATGCGGCCGCCAGCTGGCAGATGCACCTTGAAGACGTCCACGTCCTCGTTGGGCACCGCGCCCCAGACGGCGCGGCCCGGCTCGAGGGCATGCGCCTGCTCGAACCCGTTGTTCGGCTCCCGTTCCCGGAGATGCTCGCCCGGAAGCACGTGGAACATGCGCAGTTGCGACAGGCCGTCGGCCGTTCTCACCCGCAGCCGCTGCGGACCGGGCGGGCAGTCGGCCGGCACGGTGAGGCGGACCGTGAGCGAGGTGTCGTTTTCCGTGACCGGGGCGGCTGCCGTGATGCGGCCGCTCTCGAAGAACACCTCGGCCGCGCCATCGAGTTCCGTGCCCGTGATCTTCACGTCGACGGAGGCGCCCTGCGGGGCGGCAGGAGGCTCGATCCGCGCGAGCGCCGGTTCGGCGGCGCTGGGGCGGACAAGGCACGCCACCATCATGATCGCGGTGATCGCGAGGCACGGTCCGAGCAACGGGTGCGAACGCATGCGTGCAGGCCGCCGCGGGCGGCCCCCGTCAGACGAGCAGATCACTGCGCACTTTGCCGCCGTCGACGATCTCGACGGGCCGGTTGCCGGGCGCCACGAGTTCCTTGTCGGCCACGATCCCGAGGCAGTGATAGACCGTCGTGGCCAGATCCTCCACCGTGAGCGGGTTGTCGGCCGGTTCGGCGGCGATCGAGTCCGACGCCCCGTACACCTGCCCGCGCTTCACGCCTCCGCCGGCGAGCACCACGCTGAACACCTTCGGCCAGTGGTCACGGCCCGCGTCGGGGTTGATCTTTGGCGTGCGTCCGAACTCGCTCGACACCATCACGAGCGTCGAGTCGAGAAGTCCCCGACGCTCGAGATCGCGGATCAGGGCCGCGTAGGCCTGGTCGAAGGGAGGCAGCGTCTTGGTGATTCCCTCGCGGATCTTCTGGTGCATGTCCCAACTGCCGTAGGAGAGTGTCACCAGCCGCACGCCCGATTCGACGAGCCGCCTGGCGAGGAGCATGCGCTGGCCGGCCTCGTGGCGGCCGTACTCGTCGCGCACCGTGTCGGGCTCCGCCTTGATGTCGAACGCGGCCCGCGCCCGCTCCGAACTCACGAGGTCGTACGCGCGAGAGTAAAACTCGTCCATCGCCTCGAGGTTCGCGGTGTCCTCAAGCCTCTGGAAGTGACGACCGACGGCGTCGCGGAGTCGTTGCCGCGTGGCGAACCGCCCGGCATCGACACCGCCGGGAAGCGACAGGTCGCGAACCGTGAAATTCGGGTTGGCGGGATCGGACCCGATCGTGAACGGCCCGTAGGCACTGCCAAGGTAGCCCGCTCCGGCATCCGGGGCGGGCAGGTTCGGCAGGCACACGTAGGGAGGCAGGCTCTCCCGGGGCCCCAGTTCGTGCGAGACGACACTTCCAAAACTGGGATAGGTGAGGGCCGGACTCGGCCGGTACCCCGTGAACATGTTGTGCGTGCCACGCTCGTGGGCGGCCTCACCGTGGGTCATCGAGCGGACCACGGTGATCCGATCGGCGATCTGCGCCGTCTTCGGAAGCAGTTCGCTGAACCGCACGCCCGTCAGGGCCGTGTCGATCGAGCCGAGGTCGCCGCGGTACTCCAGGGGCGCCAGCGGCTTCGGGTCGAACGTCTCCTGCTGGGCCCAGCCGCCCGGCAGCCAGATGTGGATCACGCTCTGAGCCGTGCCGGTGAAATGGCTGAACGACTTGGTGTCGGCCCGCACCGACCCGGCACGAAGCAGGCCCCCGAGCGAGAGGCCGAGCCCACCCAGGCAGCCCACCTGGAGGAACTCGCGGCGGTTTCCGGCGAAAGGTCCGCGGCACCGATCCTGCTGCCGACGTTGGGTCATGACCAAACCCTCCTCGAGGTGACGAGCCATCGACGCCCTGCACCGCCCACCGACTCCCACATCATACTCCTGAAATCGGCGTTTCCGGCCATGCTCGGCCAGCCCGCCCGGAAGCCCTCGTCGCAAGGCCATGCCTGGCAAGGCTTTTTGGCACGCTCACTCGTCGGTGAATCGGCGGCCGCGGAGGAGGTGGTGGTAGTGCTGGGCGAACCGGTGCGCCTCGTCCCGGACGTACTCGAGGAGTCGCAGTGAAAAGGAGTCGCGGGTGAGGCGGAGCGGCTCGCTCCTGCCGGGCAGGAAGATTTCCTCCTCCCGCTTCGCCAGCGAGATGATGCAGGGCGGCTGGATGCCGAGCGATTCCACCGCGTCGAGGGCCGCCGAAAGCTGTCCCTTGCCGCCGTCGACGAGGAAGATGTCGGGCAGCGGCTCCCCCTCGCGGACGAGCCGTGCGAACCGGCGGGACACGACCTCGTGGATGCTCTTGAAGTCGTCGATGCCGTCCACCGTCTTGATGCGATACCGCTTGTAGCCGGGCTTGAATGGGAGCCCGTCGATGAACTGCACCAGGCTGGCGACGGTCTCGTCACCGGCCAGGTGGGCGATGTCCACACCCTCGATGACCCGGGGCGGCTGCGAGAGCCCGAGCACTTTCTCGAGGCCTGCGAGCCCCTTCTTCGGATCGACGAGAAACACCTCCGGCTGCACGTTTTCCTCGAGGTCGCCGCGCTGGTCGAGCGTCTCGAGCAGGCGGATTTCGTCGCGCAGTCGGGCGGCGTTCTCGAACTCGAGGGCCGTGGAGGCGGCCTGCATGTCGGCCTTCATCTCCTCGAGCAGCCGCTTTTTGCCGCCCTCCAGGAACGTCTTCAGGCGGTTGATGTCCTTGCGATAGTCGTCCTTCGAGATCCGCAGGTTGCAGGGGGCCGTGCACTGGCCGATCGAGGCGAGCAGGCAGGGGCGGAACCACCGCCACTGCGGGTCTTCGGCGTCGATGTCGAGCGTGCAGGTGCGGAACTTGAAGATGCGCTGCAGGACGACGATCGCCCCGCGGAGCGATCCGGCGCTCGTGAACGGACCGTAGAGCTTCACGCCCTTCTGCCTGGGCGTGCGTGTGAACTCGACCCGGGGGTAGTCTTCGTGGGTCGTGATCTGCAGGTAGGGAAACGTCTTGTCGTCCTTGAGGTCGGAGTTGAATTTCGGCTGCACGTCCTTCACGAGCCGGCTCTCGAGGAGCAGCGCATCCACCTCGCTTTCGGCCTCGAGGAAGTCGATGTCGCGGATCTCCCGCACGAGGTCGGACGTGCGGCGATCCTGCTCCGCGGCCTTGAGGAAGTAGCTTCCAGCCCGCGCACGGAGGTTCTTCGCCTTGCCGACGTAGATCACCCGGCCGGCGGCGTCCTTCATGAGGTAGACGCCGGGCGACTGGGGAAACGACCGAACCTTCTCGGCGGCCGCCGAGCGGTCGCGAGCCGCGGCGGCGGAGTCGGTGTCGGCGGGAGTGCTCTCGGCGGCGTGGTCGGTCATCGCTCCGAGTATATTGGCAGCCGCGGTCCCCGGCCCGATGGCGGGCGGTCGCACCGAGGGATATTCGCCATGGTCTCGATGATTCACGCGCGCCGCGCGTTCCGCTGGATGGTCCGGGTTCTCCTCGGGCTCGCCGCGGCGGTCGCGACGGAGTTCGAGGCTGCCCAGGCCGCGTCACCCAACATTCTTTTCATCTTCACCGACGACCACGCCCAGCACGCGATCTCGGCGTACGGCTCGAAGGTGAATCAAACACCCCACCTCGACCGGCTCGCCGCCGGGGGCGCCCGGTTCGTCAACTCGTTCGTGACGAACTCGATCTGCAGCCCGAGCCGGGCCACGCTCCTGACCGGGCAGTACTCCCACCGCAACGGCGTGCCCGTCTTCAATGCCTTCGACGGGTCGCGCGACCACCTCGTCAAGCGGCTCCGGGCCGGCGGCTATCACACCGGCATCGTCGGGAAATGGCACCTCGGCTCCGACCCGACCGGCTTCGACCGCTGGGTCGTCCTGCCCGGCCAGGGATCGTATGTCGATCCGACTTTCATCACGCCGCGCGGAACACTCTCCATCGCGGGGCATTGCACGCAGGTCACCACCGACCTCGGCCTCGAGTTTCTCCGGACGCGACCGCGCGACAGGCCCTTCTTCCTCATGCTCCACCACAAGGCTCCGCATCGCGGGTGGGAACCCGATGCCCGCAACCGCGAGAGGTTCGCGTCCTTCGACCCACCGGAACCCGCGACCCTCTTCGATGCCTACGCCACGCGGCCGGCCGCCCTGCCGGAGAACGAGCAGACGATCGCCCGCGACCTGACGCGAGCCGATCTCAAGCTCGTGCCGCCGGAAGGACTCGCGCCGAGGGATCGGCAGCGGTGGCTCGCCGAGAAACCGATGGAGGTGGAGGTCGAGGGCCGGAGGCTCGTCGGGGCCGACCTCGTGCGCTGGAAGTATCGCCGGTTCATGCAGGACTACCTGGCCTGCGTGCAGGGCGTCGACGACGGGATCGGCGAGGTGCTCGACTGGCTCGACGGCGAGGGGCTCGCCGACGACACGATCGTGATCTACACGACCGACAACGGCTGGTATCTCGGAGACCTCGGCCTCTACGACAAGCGGTTCATGTACGAGCCGGGCCTGCGGGTGCCGCTTCTTGCCCGCGGCCCCGGCATCCGAGCGGGAATCGTGCCCGACGACTTCGTGGCCAACATCGACCTCGCCCCGACCATCCTCGACCTCGCCGGCCTGCCGGTGCCCGACTCGATGCAGGGCCGGAGCCTGGCGCCGCTGCTTCGCGGCGAGCGTCCTGCCGACTGGCGCACGAGCGTTTACTACCGCTACTACCACGATCCGGGCCACCACAACACGCGGGCCCACTACGGCGTGCGCACGGCCACCCACAAGCTCATCCATTACTGGAAGAAGGACGCGTGGGAGATGTACGACCTCGTCGCCGATCCGAACGAGCAGCACAACCTGCTGTTCGATCCCGCCGAGGCGGCTTCGCCCGCGGTCGCCGCCCGGTTCAGCGAGATGAAGGCCGAGTTGGCCCGGATCCAGCGGGAGTACGGCGACGCGGGGCTCTATGCCGACCCCGCCACGTGGCCGGCGGGAGGCGTCGATGGGATGGCGGCGGGCAGGGCATCGCTCGGCCGCTCGGGTGTCGCCGAGGCGATCGCGGCGAGCCGCGCGCACTGAAAGCCGACGCCGTTCCGGGCTCGGCTCACACGCCGACGAGCGTTCTCAGGTCGCGTTCGAGCGAGTCGAGCCGCTCGCCGAGCCTGGCCTTCGTGGCCGCGAGCGAGGCCGCGTCGCCGGGCGGGGCCGCCGTGAACAGGTAGAACTTGATCTTGGGCTCCGTTCCGGAGGGGCGCGCTGCGACCGCGTTGGAAATC
The DNA here is from genome assembly GCA_009926295.1 of Planctomycetia bacterium. Taxonomy (GTDB): domain Bacteria; phylum Planctomycetota; class Planctomycetia; order Pirellulales; family UBA1268; genus RGVT01. The sequence goes on along the minus strand of RFPF01000022.1, from coordinate 11,104 downwards.
GCAGGAAACCGGCCGTCGGGAAGGATCGTCCCGGCGCCGTCGAGCCCCGCGAGGTCGAAGATCACGAGGTCGCTCTTCACGCCTGCGTAGGCGGCCGGCTTCGATCCTGGCGTCCACGTGGTGAGGCTCGCCTGGTCGCGCGTGCGGACCACGTCCAGGCCGCCGAGCGTCGCCGGCGGCTTCGCCCGCAGCGTGGCCATGATTTCCTTCATCCGGCCCATCCCGCTCGCCCCCGGCAGCATGATCGAGATCTGGCGTTCCTGGTGGCAGCCGTGCCGGAGCAAGAGCTCGTCGAGCTTCTCGTGCGGCGTGCGGCCAGCGGCCTTGAGCGCCGCCGCCTGCTCGGCCATGAGGAGGGCCGCCACGCTCGCATCCTTGTCGCGCACGTGCGTGCCGGCGAGGTAGCCGTGCGATTCCTCCGTCCCGAACACGAAGCCGGCCGGCCCGAGCCGGTCGATCGCCGAGCAGATCCACTTGAATCCGACGAGCTCGGTGTCGTCCACGACCACGCCGTGGGCCTCCGCGACGCGTCGCACGAGGCCGCTCGTGACGAGCGTCGTCACGATGAAGTCGCCCGGGCGGGACTCGCCGCGGGCCCTCCGCCCGGCGATCGCCTGGTCGCAAAGGAGAGCACAGAGCTGATTGCCCGTGAGCGTGCCCCAGGGCGAACCGGGGGCCCGCGCGAGCGGCGCCGCGGCGCCCAGCCGGTCACAGTCCGGATCGCTCGCCAGCACGAGGTCGTCGCCGCGGGCACGCGCCTCCTCGATCGGACCGGTGAGAACGGCCGGGTTCTCGGGGTTCGCCACGTGGCCCGGCACGTTGGGAAAATCGCCGTCGGGCTTCTCGTGGGGTCCATAGAGCCGCAGCCGCTCGAAGCCGGCGCCGCGAAGCACGGGCACCACGGCGCTGGCACCTACGCCGTGGAGAGGCGTGTAGAGAATCGACAGGTCGCGCGGTCCCGGCGCGGACAGCTTCAGGACCGCGGCCACGAACTCGCGATCCATCGCCGCCTCGACGAACTGCACGCGACCGTCGGCCACGGCGGCATCGAAACTCTCACGCCGCACCTCATCCACGTTCATCACACGGTCGATGATCCCCTTGTCGTGCGGCGGCAGCACCTGCACGCCGCCGGACCAGTAGACCTTGACGGCGTTGTCGCTGGGGGGATTGTGACTCGCCGTGACCATGATTCCACAGGTGCTTTTCGTCTCGCGCACCGTGAACGAGAGTTCGGGGGTGCTGCGAAAGCCGCGCAGGAAATAGATGCGGAAGCCCGCGGCCAGAAGCACCTCGGCGCAGAGGCGGGCAAAGTGATCGGAGCGGTGGCGGGTGTCGTAGGCGATCGAGCAGGTGGGCTTCGCCTCGGGCCCGAGCGTGGCCCGCACGTATTCGGCGAGGCCCTGCGCACTCTCGCCGATCGTGCGATCGTTGATCGCGTTCGAGCCGACCGGATACATCGTGCCGCGGCGGCCGCCGGTGCCGAACGGGATCACGGTCCAGTAGGCATCGTCGAGCTCCTTCCAGCGGCCGGCGTCGATCCGGGCGGCGAGTTCGGCGGCGAACTCGGCGTAGCGCGGCTCGGTGAGCCAGGCCCGCATCGTGCGCGCGGAGTGGTCGGTGATCGTGCCGGCGGCCCGCGCCGCGTCTATGGCGGCGAGCCGGGTGGAATGGTCGGGCGTGGTCATCGTCGAGCCCTTCGGGACGGAGGTCGGGAATGGGTGGCCCGTTCCGGGCGGGCCGTTTTATACTCCGCCGCGACATGGCCGACACCTTGATCGTGAGCGTTTCGGGGCTGCGCGGCGTCGTGGGCACGACGCTGACCCCCGACGTCGCGGTGCGCTATGCGGCCGCCTTCGCGGCGACACTCCCGCCGGGGCCGATCGTGATCGGCCGTGATGGCCGGACGCACGGCCCGACGTTCGCCGCCGCCCTCCGCGAGTTTTTCACCTCGGCCGGACGCGACGTGATCGACTGCGGCGTGGCGGCCACGCCGACGGTTGGGGTCGTGGTGCGGGAGGAGAGGGCCGCCGGCACGATCACCGACCACTCCGCGCGCACGATCTGAAACTCTTCTCACCCGCGGGTCGCGTGCTGCCGGCGGCGGCCGGGGCGGAGGTGCTCGAACGATTTCACATCCAGCCGGAACGACCGCCATCCGCAGGCGCCGCCCGTGGCACAGTGCGGGAGGTCGACGGCGGTCCCTCCCACGTCCGGCTGGTCGTCGCGACGGTGGACGCGGAGGCCATCCGGCGACGCCGCCCACGGGTGTGGCTCGACGCCGGCCACGGCGCGGGCAGCCGCGCCGCGGTGCTCCTCTTCGAGCAACTCGGGTGCGAGCATCGCATCGAAGGCGGTCAGCCCGACGGCCTCTTCGAGCACCCTCCGGAGCCGACGGCGGAGAACCTCGCCGCGCTGTTGCCGCGGATCGCGCACGAGCGGGCCGATGTCGGATTTTTTCAGGATCCCGATGCCGACCGGCTCGCGATCGCCACGGCCGACGGCCGCTACATCGGCGAGGAGGCGACGCTCGCGCTCTGCGCGGAGGCCGTGCTCGGGAAGACACCGGGGCCGATCGTCGTGAACTGCTCCACCAGCGGCATGGCCGCGGCGATCGCCGCCCGACGGGGCGTGCCCTGCCATGTCTCCGCCGTCGGCGAGGCGAACGTGGTCGATGCGATGCTGGCGCGGGGGGCCGTGTTGGGCGGCGAGGGAAACGGCGGCGTGATCGATCCGCGCGTGGTGCTCGTGCGCGACAGCCTCGTGGCGATGGCGCTCGTGCTCGAACGGCTGGCCACCGACGGCCCGGGCACCACGATCGACGGGCTCGCGCGGGCGCTGCCGAGCATGGTCATGAAGAAGACGAAGATCGATCTCACGCCCGACGTGCAGGGCCCCGCGCTCGCCGCGGGGTTCGAGCGGATCGCGGCCGCGTTTCCCGCCGCGCAGCCGAGCCGGCTCGACGGCCTGCGGCTCGACTTCTCCGGCGGCTGGCTGCTCGTGCGGGCGAGCAACACCGAGCCGATCGTGCGGCTCGTCGCGGAGGCCGCCACCGAGGCCGTCGTGGACGACGCCCTCGCACGCGCCCGCACCGCCTTGCTCACGCCGTGACGCGCCGTGACGCGCCGGCTCGTGACTGCCCAGCCCCTCTCTCCGGACGTTCGCCTCGGCCCTCCGAGGCCTCGGCTCTCTGCATGTCCGCTTCGCTTTCGCCATCCTCGCCGGCGCGCACATTTGCCATGCAGCAGGTAGTTGGAGGTACGCTCCACCCTCGAATCATGCCCCCTGACACGTCAGACATCGCCGGGCTCGCCGCGCTTTCCGACGAGGCCCTCGCGGCACAGGCGGCCCGGGAGGGGTCCGACGGCGCGGCGTTCACGACGCTCATGGAGCGGTACCGCGAGCGGGTGTGGCGCGTGTGCTGGCGGCTGATGGGTGCGCAGCACGATGCCGAGGACGCGGCACAGGAGGTGTTCGTCAGGCTGTTCTTCGAACGCACGAAGTTCGCCGGTCGCTCGCGCTACTCCACCTGGTTGCACGGCGTCGCGCTCCGCACCTGCCTGATGCTGCGGCGCTCGCGGACGCGCCGTCGTCGCCGCGAGGAACCCGGGCCGGCCGGGACGATCGAGGCCGAGGCGACCAGGCAGCCGGAGGGGGCCGTCGCGGTGGACGCAAGCCACGATGCGACGAGGCTCCTCGCCGGCCTCGACGAGGAGGACCGTGCGCTCGTGCTGATGAAATTCGCCGAAGGTCACGAATACGATGAACTCGCCGAAATGTTCGGCTCGACGGCGTCCGCCCTGCGGATGCGGGTGAGCCGGATCCGGGCCCGCCTCGCGAAGCAGGACGAATGACACTCCCAGACCCCGCCGAGGACTCCACCGTGCCGCATCCCGCCGATCCGCTCGAACGACTGGCCCGGGTCGAGGTTCCGCCCGTGCCGACTGCGCAAACCTTCACGGCTGGGGTGCGGCGGAAGCTCCATCCGCGGCTGCTCGCCCTGCACGTCCTGCAGTTCGCGTTCGGCGCGACCGCGTGGGCTGTGATCCACTTCGTCGAAGCCCTGGGGGCGGCGGTCCGCTACACGCTCACCGGCACCTGGCCCGGCCGGGGCCCGAGGCCCTGAAAGCCGGGAAAAAATTTCTTTGTTGCGCGGTGTCGGCCGGCGGCAACTCATCTCCTGGCGGCCGAGAGGGCCGTCGCTGACAACACACTCGCCGGCATGGCGCCGGCGCAGCGGACGTGTTCGGAAGTCCAAGGAAGGGTTTCACGAGGAGATTCAATGAACGATTTCACGAAGGTCGGGCAGACGGCGGCGGACACCGTCAACGTTTCGAAGCAGGCGCTCGTCGACAGCTTCACCCAGGCATGGAGCCAGGTGATCCTGCTCGCGCCGAAGGTCGTGGCGATGGCGGTGGTGCTGGTGGTGGGCTACGTCGTGGCCCGCTGGGTGGGCAGCGTGATCGCGGTGGTGAGCGAGAAGATCGGCCTGCAGACGGCCGCCGAGAAGAGCGGTCTCGCCAAGAGCATGAACGACGTCGGCATCCGCCGGCCGCTTCCGACGATCGTCGGCGGCATCGTGTTCTGGCTCCTGATGTGCGTGTTCACGATGGCGGCGTTCAACATCCTCGGCCTCGACAGCATCTCGAACGCGATGGGCGAGGTGGTGAACTACATCCCGCGGCTGCTCGTGGCGACCGTGGTGGTGGTGATCGGCCTCCTGGCGGCGACGTTCCTCCGCGGCGTGGTGGCGACGAGCGCCGACCGCGTGGGGCTGTCGTACGCCGAGTACCTGGCCGGTGGCTGCTACTGGGTGCTCTCGATCCTCACCTTCATCGCGGCCTTCAACCAGCTCGGCATCCAGTTCGCCCTGCTCGAGAAGCTGATCCTGATCGCGTCGGCGGGCCTGTCGGCCGGCTTCGCCCTCGCCTTCGGGCTCGGCGGCCGCGACGTGATGAGCGGCATCCTCTCCGGCTACTACGTGCGGCAGCGGCTCCAGGCCGGCGACACGGTGACCGTCGGCACCCTCGAGGGCACGGTTCGCGAAGTGGGCCCCGTCGCCACGGTGATCGAGACCCGCGAAGGCGGCCTGGTGTCGAGGCACTCGGTGCCCAACGCCAAGATGCTCCAGGAGGCCGTGCGGTAGTCGGGCGGAATCACAGCCGGGCCGTGCACGAAGTCTGCCGGCCCCTCCATGGGCGACTCCCCGGGCGGAAAGGGGTCGCGAATCAAGCGGGCCCGCGGTGCAAGTCCACCGCGGGCCCGCCACGTTTTCACCGAATCGACGCCGCTCAGCGCTTGACCGACACCAACTTCTCGGCCACCGTCCTCGGCGCCTCGGCCACGGCCTCGTCCCGCGGCGCGTCGGCCGCCGCGCAGCAGGGAGCCGGCGCGATCAGCGTCTCACGAACCACGGTGTAGGAGACCGGATCGCAGCACGACACGACCGGCGTGCAGCACGACGGCGCACAGACCGTCTCGCACACCGGCGTGCAACAGGCCGGAGCGCAGCAGTGGCGGTGCCGCCTGTGCCCCGCCTCGGCATCCCAGCCGGCGGCCACGACGGTCAGGCACACGAGTGCACCGAGCAAACGAGCGAAAGTCTTGCCAATCATGTTCACAAACCCTCACGTGAGCCCCGGGGGGATGCATACGAACCGGACCTGACGCAGGCCGGTCCGCCCGGGGCCGGCAACGGTAGGGGGCACGGTCTGCGGACGGCAAGGAATGGGCGGGAGGCGGGGGACCACCGCGAAACGCAGCGTGCCGCCGCGGGACACTTCGCGTGGACCCGGTTCCTACTTCCGCACGAGGACGTGCGAGCCGGGCCCGAGGATGTCGACGATCTCATCGAGGTCGCCCGCCGCGACCACGAGGCTCGTGCTGGGCGCCTTGTCGGCGATCAGGCTTGGATCCTCGACGCCCTCGATCGACAGTCCGTCGCCGAGCACGACCGCCTTGCCGGCGGTGGCGAGATAAGCCACCTGGGCGGCGGGGCCGTTCGGTCCGGCGGTTCCCGACGTCCCCCCGCGGCGCACGTCGACGACGGCCAGCGACGCTCCGACGCGGTCCTGAACCTGCCTGCCCACGACGACGGGGAAACTTCCCGCGTAGTTGCCGCCGACCTGGAGGCTGAGTCGTCCGCGTGACACGCTCACCACCGCGTCGAACGGCCCCCGCAGCACCTTCAGCTGTTCTCCCGGGACGAGCCTGGCCGGGTCGTCGACGCCGTTGATCTTCGCGAGCAACTGCCACGGCACGCCGAGCGGCGCCGAGATCGACTGGAGCGTCTCGCCAGCGGCCACCACGTGGGGCGGCATGAGATGATCCTCCGTGGCGTAGATCACGGTTCCGGCGAGCTGAGCCAGCAGGTCTTCCAGCCGCTGGCTCTCCTCGAGACCCAGCGACGTGTCGTCGTACCAGACGGAGAGCACGGCGAGCGCCTCGGCGTACCGGCCCGCCGCCAGCTTGTCGTGTGCGTCGGCCCAGTCGGATGCAAACGCCGCGGCCGCGGCGTGACCAGCTGCGGGAGATGCCACCGGCGGAGATGCCACGGGTGGTGCCGGCGACGGATCGACGGGCGGCGCCACGACGGGTGGCGGCGCGGCCTGGGCTGTGAGATAGGTCGGGGGCTGGTCGAGCGACGTTTCGGCGACCGGCGTCTGAACGGACGGCGCGGACACGCGCGGCGGTGGGGCGGGCACGGGCGGAGTCGAGAGGTCGACCGCCGGCGGCTGAAACGCGGGCGCATCGGTGGTGGCCGCGACGGTCGATCCGGGTGGCTGCCACGTGGGGCCTGCGGCGCCCGGGCCGCGCTGCACCACGGAAAACGCACCGTAGAGAATCGTCCCGAGCAGCCCGAGGACAAGCAGCGGCTTGAGGGCCTCCATCGAATCTGACTCTCGTTCGCGGCGGTGGGAAGTCTTCGACCGGGTTGCCATGGGTGGCCTGCGACGACGGCGTGGCCGGGGATGGTAGGCAACCCCCGGCCCCCGAAGCCAGACCGCTTGCAGGCCGCGAAACCCCCGCTTTTTCGGCACCTCGGCATGGAGCGGCGGCGTTCGGCGGCAGGCGGGGGCGGCCCGCATCCGCGTTGGGTCTTGACGGTTTCGGCGCCGGGCCCGACCGTGGGGGTATGCGGTGGCGATCCGGACCCCGGGCCGCCGTCCCGTCCATCCGCCCGCAACCGTTCATGCCGAAGCGCAATCTGCTGCTGTTGTCGCTGATCACGGCGTTGTCGCTCGTCGCCTGCGTCGCGCGAGACCGTGCCCGAGAGGCGCACCGCGTGGGCGAGGTTCTGGATGCGGTCGACCGCTTCGCGCTCGACCGAGTCGACCCCGAGGAGCTCACCGCCGCCGCGATCGACGGCATCGTGTCGCAGCTCGACGAGCACTCCGCCGTCCTCGACGGCGCCGCCCGGCGCGACCTCGAGGCGGCGCTCGATCAGACCTTCGGCGGCGTGGGGCTCGAGCTCATGGCCGGCACCGAGGGCATCACCGTGCACGCACCCGTCGTCGGCGGGCCGGCGTGGCGGGCGGGCGTCTCCGCGGGCGACGTGATCGTGGCCGTGGACGGGGTCGATGTCCGCGGCATGTCGGTGCGGGACGCGGTGGCGATCATGCGGGGTGCGGTCGGCGCGACCGTCGTCCTCACCCTCCGCAGCCGCGTCGACGGAGACGGCATCGACGGTGTCATGGCGGATGGAGTTCGCGATCTCGCGCTCGTGCGCGAGGCGGTGAAGACGGAGAGCGTGGTCGGAGACAGGCGGCTGCCCGACGGATCATGGGACTGGTTCGTGGAGGGGGAGGAGGGCGTCGCCATCCTGCGGATCACCGGCTTCGGGGACCGCACTCCGGAGGAGATGGATGCCGCTCTCGCGACGATCGCGGCGGCCTCGCCGCGCGGGTTGATCCTCGACCTGCGGGCCAATCCCGGCGGGCTTCTCGCGGCCGCGGTGGAGGTCTGCGACCGCTTCGTCGCGGACGGCACGATCGTGTCGATGCGGCGCCGTGGCCCGGGCGCCGACGAAGACCTGGAAGCCCGGCGGGCGGCCCCCGGCGCCGCGCTCGAGGGAGTGCCGCTCGCCGTGCTCGTCGATGGCCTCACGGCGAGCGCCGCGGAAATCGTGGCCGCCTGCCTGCAGGACCACGGCCGGGCCGTGATCGTCGGGAGCCGCACGTTCGGGAAGGGGACGGTTCAGTCGATCATTCCGCTCTCCGATGGCCGCCGAATCCTCAAGCTCACGACCGCGGAGTATCTGCGTCCCAACGCGGGAGCGATCCAGCGGCGACCGGATGGTCCGTGGGGCGTGGATCCCGACGCCGGTTGGGAGATCGACGTCACCGCGCAGGTGCGGGAGGCGCTGGCGGCCTGGCGCCGCCGCCGCGACGTGCCGCCTCCTTCCGGCAGTGCGGAGGCGGCCGAATCGGCCGCCGCATTGCCGCGGTACGTCGACCCGGTGCTCGCCAGGGGGCTCGAGGCGGTGAACTCAGGCGAGGCCGGCTTCGGCGGCGAGAAAGAAACTCCCGGCGATGCAGACGACACCCCGCGTTCCGGCGAGCCGGCGGGCCCGGGCGACGGCCGCATCGGGTGAGTCGGCGGCCTCGGCATCGGGCAGTCCGGCCGCCCGACACGCGCGTGCCAGGCGATCCACCGACGCGGCCCGCGGATTCGTCGCATACCGCGTGACCACCACGTGGTCGAATCGGCCTGCGGCGACGCGGAGCATCCGCTCGATCTGCTTGTCGGCGCTCGCGGCGAAAACGAGCACTCTTGGCCGCAGTCGATCCAGCAGGGCCGAGAGCGTGTCGACGAGCGCCCGCATCGAAGCGACGTTGTGGGCCGCGTCGACCACCACGAGCGGTCGGGTCCCGACGACTTCGATCCGCGCGGGCAGGGACGTGCGACGCAGCGCCTTCGCCAAGCCGCGCTCCGGCACCGCGTAGCCGAGCGCGCGGAGTCGCAGCGTCGCCACGACCGCCAGCGCCGCGTTATCGGCCTGGTGCCGCCCGGGCATGCCGATGCGATAGACCGGGTCGCCCCCGTCCTCCCGGCCGAGCCCGGCGGGCAGCCGGATCCGCACGGTCGTGGCACCGAGCGGATCACCGGGAACGGGCCGCTCCGCCGGCGCGACGGCAGCCGTGAAGTCGTGGCCGAGTTCCAGGAGCGGTGCCCGCCGCCGCGCGGCGAACGTGCGGATCACACGGCGTGCGGAGGGATGCACTGCTCCGCTCACGACCGGCACCCCGCGCTTGATGATGCCCGCCTTCTCGGCGGCGATCTTCCCGATCGTGCCGCCGAGGAGGGCCATGTGGTCGAGGCTGATGCTCGTGATCACGGAGAGCACCGGGCGGGTGACGTTCGTGGCGTCGAGCCGGCCGCCGAGGCCCGTTTCCATGACCGCGACGTCGACCCGCACCCGGGCGAAGTGCACGAGGGCCACGGCGGTGAGCACCTCGAACCAGGTCGGGCCGCGGCATCCCCGCCGCGAGGCGATGCGGTCGAGGGCCTCGACGGCGGGCATGACGACGGCGAAGGCAGCCGTCAGCGATCTCCCGTCGATCGGCCGGCCGTCCACGCCGATCCGCTCCTCGATCGCGTGGACGTGCGGCGAAAGGTAGCGACCGACGCGGTAGCCGCCGGCCCCCAACGCCGCGGCGATCATGGCCGCCGTCGAGCCCTTTCCCTTCGTGCCCGCGACGTGCACCACGGGGACGAAATCGTGGGGCGACCCGACCGCCGCCAGGAGCCGACGCATGCGGCCGAGGCCGAAAGTGCCCGGTGAGGGGGACTGCCGCTCGTAGTTGAGCCGGAGGTCGAGCCACGCGAGGGCTTCGGCTCGCGAGGGGCGGGCACGGTCTTCCCGCTTCGCGGTCATCCTGCTCAGTTTTCCGGGGCCGCCTGGACCGAGCCCTCAGTGTATCCAGCCGCGGAGCGAAAGCGGCCTTGACCCCCCCTTCCCGATTCCAGACCTTCCCGCGGCCACCTCTCCCGCCGCGGATCTGCCATGCCTCGTTCGACCGTCCGCAGACCGTTCGCCGCCCGCCCGCCATGGCTCTTGACTGCGCTCGCGCTCGGTGCGCTGGGCCCGGGGATCACGCCCGCCCAGACTCCCGTCGCCGATCCGCTCCCGGCTCCACCGGCGGCCCTGCCGCCGGTCGCCGATCCGCCGCCGATGTACATCCCCGATCCCGCGGCGCCCGACGGCTTTTCCGGGTTCACGCCCTTCAACGCGGCCGACCGGCTGCCCGACTGGCCGCGCTGGTTCGCCGGCGCGAGCGGACTCGTGATGACCCGCACCCTGCCGGCCGGCACGGCGACGATGCAGCCCGCCGGCGGCACGCAGCTCACCACCACCACCGGCGGGCTGTCCTGGCCCGGGGGCGTGGATCTCCAACTCGGCCGCTGGTTCGGAGGCCGGCAGCATCACGGCCTGGAGTTCATCTATTGGGGCGTCTTCGGGCTCGACGCGCAGGCCGGCGTCGCGACGCCGGGCATCACCGCGATTCCGCAGGCGGGCGGCGCGACGGTCTCGGGCGTGCCGGCGAACGACTTCCTGCAGAACGCGACGAGCCAGCAGGTGTCGCGGGCCGACCTCGTGAACGACGTCGAGATCAATTATCTCTACGCACTCGGCGACCGGCCCGAGTTCCTCTCCCCCGATCCCGCCACGCCCACGCGCGCGGTGAGCCTGATGTGGCTGGCCGGGTTCCGGTTCTTCGAACTCGAGGACGTGCTCACGGCATCCACGTCCTCGTCCCTGGCCGGCAGCCCACTGCAGTTCTCCGCAGCCACCAACAACAATCTTTTCGGCGGCCAGATGGGGGCGAAGTTCGACTGGCGGTTCGCCCCGCGGATGAGGCTCAACATCGTGCCGAAATTCCTGCTGGCGGGAAACTCGATCACGAACACTTCGACGCTCGCCACCGCCGGCGGCACGTTCGCCAACTTCGCCGGGGGAAGCCCGGTGGCCACCCAAGCGACGCTCGGCGTCTTCTCCTGGCTAGGCTCGGTCGACACCTCGGTGGCATGGGACGTGACGCGGCATTGGAGCCTGTGGATCGGATACCGCGTGGTGGGCGTGGGCAACATCGCGCAGGCGGAC